>JBDNFQ010000335.1:0-3147 GCA_041689715.1 Bacteroidia bacterium | reverse complement strand
CTCGAAAAAACGGATGACGTTATACTCTTTATAGATGAGATACATACTATAGTGGGTGCTGGTGGAGCTAGTGGGTCATTAGATGCGTCTAATATGTTCAAACCAGCCCTAGCACGTGGCGAAATACAATGTGTAGGAGCTACCACACTAGACGAGTATCGCCAATACATAGAAAAAGACGGTGCATTAGAAAGACGGTTCCAAAGTGTGATGGTAGAACCAACCACACCAGAAGAAACGCTAGAGATACTCACCAATATAAAAGGTAAATACGAAGATCATCACAGTGTAGTATATTCTGATGAGGCACTTGCTGCATCAGTAAATATGAGTATACGCTACATTACAGACCGCCACTTACCAGATAAGGCGATAGATGTATTAGATGAAGTAGGTGCTCGTGTACACTTGAGTAATATACACGTACCTCAAGAAATTATAGAGCTAGAAAAGAAAATAGAGGAGATAAAAGAAGAGAAAAATCGTGTGGTTAAAAGTCAAAAGTATGAGGAAGCAGCTAGACTAAGGGACAAAGAAAAATCATTGCTCGAAAGTTTAGAGTCTGCCAAATCTGACTGGGAAGAAGAAAGTAAAACCCAACGATATAGAGTAGAAGAAGACGACGTAGCTGATGTGATAGCTATGATGACTGGTATCCCAACTAAGAGAATCGCTCAAAAAGAAGGAAACCGATTGCTTAAAATGGGTGACGAACTCAAAGCCAGTGTCATAGGACAAGACAAAGCAGTAGAAAAGCTTACCAAAGCAATACAGAGAACTAGAGCTGGTCTTAAATCACCTAACAAGCCTATAGGATCTTTCATATTTTTAGGAAGTACAGGTGTAGGTAAAACAGAGATGGCAAAATCTCTAGCCAAATACCTATTCGACTCTAAAGATGCTCTTTTACGTATAGATATGAGTGAGTATATGGAAAAATTCGCTATTTCTAGACTAGTTGGAGCTCCTCCAGGATATGTAGGATACGAAGAAGGTGGTATGCTTACTGAAAAAGTCAGACGTAAACCATATTCCGTTATCCTTTTTGATGAGATTGAAAAAGCTCACCCAGATGTATTTAACCTATTACTTCAAGTATTAGACGAAGGATTCTTAACAGACAGCCTTGGACGAAAAGTAGATTTCCGTAATACCATCATCATTATGACTTCTAATATTGGAAGTCGTCAACTCAAAGATTTTGGAGCAGGTGTTGGTTTCGGTACTACAGCTAAATCTGAAAGTGCAGACCTTAACTCCAAAGGAGTTATTGAAAATGCTCTAAAACGTTTCTTCTCTCCTGAGTTTTTAAATAGAGTAGACGATGTAATTGTATTCAACTCACTTGAAAAAGCAGATATAGAAAAAATACTATTACTTAGTATTCAAGAGCTTGTAGTCAGAATCAAGCAAATCGGATTTGACATCAAGTTATCTCAAGATGCACTTGGTTATTTAGCTGAGAAAGGATTTGACTCTGACTTTGGAGCAAGACCACTTAACCGTGCTATACAGAAATACCTCGAGGATCCGTTGGCAGAAGAAATTCTAAAGACGGAGATAAAAGAAGGGGATCTGATAAAAGTAGGTTTAGATAAAAAGAAGGATGAGCTTACTTTCAAAAAAGAAAAGCTAAAACCTAAGAAAGAAGAAAAAGAGGCATAGTAAGACCTTCATTGAATAAATCAGAATCCAACCTTCACAAGAGGTTGGATTTTTTGTTTAAACCCGCCTAAAGAAACCGTCCAAAAAACCTTTTAATCATTCCCCCTATTCTATTACCTTTGACACTTCATGGAAATAGGAAAAAAACTGTTCAACTTTGAGCTAAAAGGCACAGATAACAAGATGTATGACAAATTTACTTTTGCAGATAGAACTGCATTGGTACTCATAGTATCTTGCAATCATTGCCCCTATGCTAGAGCCTATTGGAGAAGGCTCATAGAAATGTATAACAAATTTGAAGAAGATAATTTAATGATTTTGGCTATCAATCCAAATGATGCAAATCAATATCCTGCAGATTCTTTTGAAGCTATGCAAATACTTCAAAAAGAACTAGATATTCCATTTCCTTACCTGTATGATGAGAACCAACTTGTAGCCAAAAAACTAGGTGCTACTCGCACACCAGAAGCTTTTGTTTTCAATAGTAGTAGAGAGTTGGTTTATCAAGGAGCTATAGATGACAACTGGGAACACCACACTATGGTAACACAAGTATACTTAGACGATGCCATAGAAGATACACTAGACGGAATGGAGCCCGATTTTCCAGAAGTACCCGCTGTAGGTTGTAGCATAAAATGGAAAAAGTAATATAAGTGGACCCACTTACAAACAAGAATATTGTAATAACTGGAGCCTCTTCAGGTATTGGAAAAGCATTAGCTATAGCAGCTACTCAGGCAGGGGCAAATGTGGTCATAGCTGCTCGAAACCTCGAAAACTTAAACGAATTAAAACAAAGCCTTTCTTCCTATAAAAGTACAATAGTGCCTATACAATGCGACGTGAGAAATCGTGCTGAATGCGAAAATCTTATGGCTACTGCTATAGACCAGTTAGGAAGTATTGATATTTTAATAAACAATGCAGGCATCTCTATGCGAGCACCTTTTGAAGAGGTCGCTATAGAAGTGCTAGAAGAAGTAATGAACGTAAACTACTGGGGAACAGTATACTGTACCAAAGCAGCCTTGCCTGAGTTGCTAAAAAATAAAGGAAGCTTGGTAGCGGTATCTTCTGTTACAGGTTTCAAAGGACTCCCGGGTCGAGCAGGCTATGCATCGTCCAAGTTTGCTATGAATGGCCTCTTCGAAAGTCTGAGAATGGAGTATATGAGCAGAGGATTACATACACTCATAGCTTGTCCAGGTTTCACGGCGAGTAACATCCGTTTCAATGCCCGAAAAGCAGACGGAACTGTACAGGCAGATACCCCAGGAGACGAGAGTAAAATGGATACCGCAGAGTCTGTAGCTATAGATATCCTTCAAGCCATCCGTGATAGAAAAGACTTTATGCTCACTAATAAACAGGGGAAATTAATCTATTGGATGAATAAGTTTTTTCCAAGATACGTAGAACGAAGAATACACAAGGTAATAGCTGCCGAACCCAATTCACCTATAAAAAAGTAAT
>JBDNFQ010000334.1:0-5794 GCA_041689715.1 Bacteroidia bacterium | reverse complement strand
AGGGAGGAATGGAAGGTCAACCTAGAGGTCTGATGACCCTGTTTTTCTCTGAGATGTGGGAGCGTTTTTGCTACTACGGAATGAGAACATTGTTGACCTTATTCTTAGTGAAATCCTTAATGAAGGGTGATGCCGAGGCTTCACTTATCTATGGTGCTTACACGGGATTGGTATATGCCGCTCCTATTTTAGGTGGTAAAATGGCAGACAAGTTTTTAGGATATCGCTATGCAGTAATGCTAGGTGCTGTTTTAATGGCTATTGGTGAGTTCCTTTTATTAGGAGGTACCGAACATATGATGCTATTAGGTATGGGTGCATTAATCGTAGGTAATGGATACTTTAAAGCCAATATTTCTACTATAGTGGGTAAACTATATCGTGACAATGACCCTAGAAGAGATTCTGGTTTTACTATTTTCTATATCGGTATTAATATCGGTGCACTTTTGGCAACCACTGTAGTTGCTTATGTTGGGGAGACATATGGTTTTAACTATGGATTTGGATTAGCTGGTATCGGTATGTTAGCAGGTTTATTCATATTTTGGTCTGGTCGTGACAATTATGCAGCAGCCTCTGGTCTAGAGATTAGAGAGGAAGGGAAAAAGAAGGTATTAGGTCCGTTCAATATGGTTCAAGTAATAACCGTAGGTTCCTTGGCCCTTATTCCGCTATGCTATGTTTTGATTATGAAAAATAGCTTAATGGATTATATTCTGTTAGGATTGTTTACCTATATAGTTATCTCTCTCATCTCTGCAGGTATCAAAGAAGATGCTGCTGAAGGGGTAAGCATCTGGAAAGACAGAATGATTGCTTTGGTTATTTTTATGATCATAAACATTGCATTTTGGGCTTGTTTTGAACAAGCAGGAACATCATTGACCCTGTTTGCAGATAGAAATGTAGATAGAGGAGTTTTCGGATGGGAAATGCCAGCGAGTATGACCCAGTTCTTCAATCCATTCTTTATTATAACCTTCGGAAGTATATTTTCTGTAATGTGGGTTAAACTAGCCAAGATGGGTAAAAATCCGAGTATTCCGTTGAAATTTGCCTTTGGTATTATTCAATTGGCTTTGGGCTTTTTAATTACACAAGTGGGTCTGCAATTTGTGAATGAATCTTTCCAAGTACCTCTATTAACACTTGTATTTGTGTACATGTTGCACACTACTGGAGAGTTATTTTTGTCACCAATTGGTTTGTCTATGGTAACTAAATTGTCACCTAAGTCTATGGCAGGAACAGCTATGGGAGCGTGGTTCTTGAGTTTTGCCATTGCTAATTACGTAGGGGGTAAAATTGCCGCGTTAACTGGTGGTCATGGGGATAATGGAGTTGCTCTAACTGCTGAACAAGGATTAGCTAAATATTCTGAAGTATTTGCGACAATTGGTTTTGTATTGTTGGGTATAGCAGTTCTAATCATTATTGGTAATAAACCGCTCAAGAAATTAATGCACGGAGTGCAATAAGGATAATAAAAATAATACAGAAGTCCATTCTCCTCTCTGGAGGATGGACTTTTTTTTAGATACAAGATGGAAGTACAAGAAAATTGGAAAGTCGTATACGTAGCTAGTAGACAAGAGAAAAAAGCGGCTCTGAGACTGGAGCAGTTAGGGATAGTACATTTTTTACCCTTGTACAATAAGCTTAGCCAATGGAGTGATCGCAAAAAGTGGGTAGAAGTGCCTCTCTTTAATGGATATATGTTTGTGAAACCTACTGCACTGCAGAGAGATAGTGTTTTACAAATCGCTGGAGTGGTCGCATTTGTAAGATACAATGGTGATGATGCTATAGTGCAAGAAAAAGAAATCACGACTATTAAAACGGTTCTAACTTCTGGCTATTCATTAGAAACCATTCATACACCCCAAGATTTCACAATAGGTGAGCAGGTAGAGGTTGTAGAAGGTCCATTGAAGGGTCAAAAAGTAGATATTCTGAGGCAAAATGATAAAGAGCATTTCCTGGTTAGCTTCGGCACTCTAGGCCAAAGCATAAAAATCGCATTGCCGTATCAGGCCTTTAAGAAATCAGGTTTGTAGCTTGAGTTCGATTACATATTTAAGCAGCCATTTGCTTTCTAAAACGGTCTTGGAATAGCTAGCTATTCCTGCATCACTCTCCCACTAAACTCACTATTCAAAAGATGTTCTGAACCCAAAAGAATAATCGAAATCAGGTTTGGTAAGTAATTGTGGGTATTTCACCTTTTTTTTAAGGACTATCTAGTATAGTTTTCGAATATTTGCAGCTAGACGAAAACAATTGAATTTAACAGACAAAAAAATAGCCATTATTGGCTTAGGATATGTAGGCTTACCACTTGCTGTAGAGTTTGGTAAAAAGTATCCTACCGTAGGGTTTGATATCAATCAGAACAGAATAGACGAATTATTAGAAGGGAAAGACTCTACCTTAGAAGTAGAGCCAGCTGATCTTAAACTAGCTCATAAACTAAGCTACTCTACTACATTAGAAGATATCGAAGCGTGTACTATCTATATTATCACTGTACCTACCCCGATAGACAAAAATAAAAGACCAGACCTTACTCCATTAGAAAAATCGAGTGATGCCATAAGTAAAGTGCTCAAAAAAGGGGATATCGTAATATACGAATCTACTGTGTTTCCTGGATGTACCGAAGAAGTATGTGTGCCTATACTAGAGGCTGGCAGAGGCCTTACTTACAACGAAGATTTCTATTGCGGATATTCTCCTGAGCGAATTAATCCGGGAGATAAGGTGCATACGGTCACCAAAATAATGAAGGTGACCTCTGGAAGTACTCCTGAAATAGCAGAGGTGGTAGATCAATTGTATAAATCTATCATCACCGCAGGAACATACAAAGCAGAATCACTAAAAGTAGCTGAAGCTGCTAAGGTGATAGAAAACTGCCAAAGAGATTTGAATATTTCATTTGTCAATGAGCTAGCATTGATATTTGACAGAATAGGAATAGATACTGTAGAAGTGTTAGAAGCTGCGGGTACTAAGTGGAACTTTTTACCTTTTAGACCTGGGCTTGTTGGAGGGCATTGTATTTCTGTAGATCCATATTATCTCACCTATAAAGCTCAGCAAGTAGGATATCATCCAGAAGTGATACTGTCTGGTAGAAGGATAAATGAAAACATGGGAGCATTTGTAGCCAATAAGGTCATAAAAATGCTAATTAACAATAATCATGTTATCCGAAATGCGAAAGTTTTAATTCTAGGAATTACGTTCAAAGAGAATTGCCCGGATATACGTAATTCTGGAGTAGTAGACATCATAGAGGAGTTCAATGAATTTGGTACAGATGTATCTGTTTACGATCCTTGGGTAAATACAGATGAAGTAAGACATGAGTATGGTCTAGAAGTTATTTCTAAACCAGAGGGTAAGTATGCAGCTGTAGTATTAGCAGTTTCTCATCTAGAGTTTCTGCAGATGGATATCCGAAGCTTATTAGAGGACAATGGTGTTTTGTTTGATGTGAAGTCTGCTTTGCCAAAAGAAATGGTCGATGAAAGGCTGTAAAATAAACATAAATGAGTAACTTTGCTACTCAATATCTAGTATGATAGAAACCCTAATCTCATCTAAAACAAGAGTCAAACTATTGCTCAAGTTCTTCTTGAACAGCAATAACAGCTCTTATCTGAGAGGATTAGAATCTGAGTTTAGTGAGTCTAGTAATGCCATCCGCTTAGAGCTAAATAAACTAGAGGAGGCAGGATTACTCTCTTCTAACCTGCAGGGAAACAAAAAGTACTTTCAGGCCAATACCAAGCATCCACTCTATGATGACATCAATAGCATACTCCTTAAATTTACAGGATTAGATAAAATAGTAGAGAATGTGATAGGAAAGTTAGGGGCCTTAGACCACGTTTTTGTGGTAGGTAACCTAGCTAAAGGGCTAAGCTCAGAAGTTATTGATTTAGTTTTTGTAGGAGATATTGATAAGGCGTATCTATTTGATTTGATTCAAAAGGTAGAAACCTTAATCAGTAAAAAAATAAAGTATGTGTCTTACTTGCCTTCTGAATTTTCAGAAGAAGAGTACAATTCGCATAAAAATAGCTACTTGCTTCTTTGGAGTAAGTAGCTATTTAGTACATAGCCGTTTTTTTTAATTAGTCTATGGGACTGAGGTGGCGAAGCTGTGTAATTTCGAAACTTACTATATACAATGAAAAATATACTAATAACAGGAGGAGCAGGTTTTATAGGGTCACATGTAGTGAGACTCTTTGTGAATACCTTTACCTCTGATCATATTTATAATTTAGACGCCTTGACCTACGCTGGGAATCTAGAAAATCTTACCGATATAGAGTCTGCGGATAACTACTCGTTCATACACGCAGATATTCAGAATCTTGAGGTTTTAACGGAGATATTTGAAACAAATAAAATAACCCACGTGATACATCTAGCAGCCGAAAGTCACGTTGATAGATCCATAACGGACCCATTGGCATTTGTGAAAACCAATGTATTGGGAACAGCTAATCTGCTACAAGCAGCCAAAGAATATTGGAAGGATGACTACACAGACAAGCTATTTTATCACGTAAGTACAGATGAGGTGTACGGCTCATTAGGCGACACAGGTTTCTTCTATGAAGATACAGCCTATGACCCTAGAAGCCCTTATTCTGCAAGCAAGGCAAGCAGTGATCATTTTGTGCGGGCTTACCATCATACGTATGGTCTACCTATTGTGATCTCTAATTGCTCTAATAATTATGGTCCGAATCATTTTCCGGAAAAGCTTATTCCTTTAATGATTAATAATATTATTCATAAGAAACCATTGCCCGTCTATGGAGAAGGACTGAATGTGCGAGACTGGTTATTTGTGATAGACCATGCACGAGCTATAGAGTGTATTTTTAGCAAAGGGAAAGTAGGTGAAACCTATAATATAGGAGGTCATAATGAGTGGACTAATATAGATCTAGTACACATACTCTGCGACACTATGGACAGCAAACTAGGCAGACCAGAAGGTGATTCTAGAAAACTAATAAGCTATGTGAAAGATAGAGCAGGACACGATCTCAGGTATGCTATAGATGCTACTAAACTGAAAGACGAATTGGGCTGGGTTCCGAGTTTGCAGTTTGAAGAAGGACTATCCAAAACCATAGACTGGTTCCTAGAAAACGCTACTTGGCTCGAAAATGTAACCTCTGGGGATTACAAAGATTACTATCAAACGGCATATGGAAAGTAGTTCTTGTTCATCTTTCGATACCATTTTCTCCTTGTGTCGAAATCCACTCAAGATGACAAGCAACTACAGACAAATATTTTAGTCAGATGTCTTTCGTCAGACTGCCTGTCCGCCTTGGCGAAAGTGATTTGCCAGAGAGAAACGGAGGCAAATTATATCGAAATATGAATAAAAGGTCAGAGCGAGTTTCTCAGAAAGACTCAAAGTAAAAAAAGTTGATTAAATGAACTATCCTTCACTTCTTGATACCGCAAAAAAAGCAGCATTAGCAGCAGGCGAAGAAATAATGGCAATCTACAACTCAGCCGACTTTGAGATAGAGCAAAAAGCCGACGATTCACCGCTTACTAAAGCCGACAAAAATGCCCATTTAGCCATAGTTAAAATTCTTGAAGCAACAAAGTTACCCGTGCTTAGCGAAGAAGGAAGAGCAATCCCTTTTGAAGAACGGCAACATTGGACTACTTTTTGGATGATAGATCCGTTGGACGGAACGAAAGAATTTATCAAGCGTAATGGTGAATTTACGGTGAATATTGCTTT
>JBDNFQ010000333.1:0-2302 GCA_041689715.1 Bacteroidia bacterium | reverse complement strand
TTGCTAATAAAGCTGGAGCAGAGTGGGCACTCGAAATCATTGACGAGAATACAAGCAAAGCTACTATTACTGTAAACATGGATTTAAAAGATGGCATTCCTGAAGAGAAAGTATCAGAAGTTAAAAGCTGGCTAAACAAATCTTCGAGTGACATGCTGGAAGATTTAAAACATTACGTAGAAACTGGCACTTTACATCCTCAAAAACAAAATGCGTAATTAAAATTAGTGTTGTAAGTAGTACCAAATTAAAGAATCAAAATTCAAAATAGTATGATCAATTTTACAAAAAAAACAATTGTTAATGCCGATGCCGATAAGGTATGGGAAGTATTTGCACATGGATTTAATGATGCTTATAAATGGATGGCATCTGTAAATCATTCTTTCGCTAAAAGCAATGGCGAATCATTTGAAGGAAGTCAATCGGAGGGTAGAGTGTGCGAACTAAGTTCAGACGGAAAAGGTTTAAAGGCTTCGGAGCAGTTCTTGGCATATAATGAAGAGAATAAAACTGCAACCGTTAGGATTGATTTTCTTGATGCTCCTTCCTTCTTTCCTGTCAAATTCAACACACTCTATTTCTCATTGAAAGATATAGATGGAGGTAAATCTGAAATGACGTGGGAATTCCGATCAGACATTAAGTCTTTCGGTTATCTGCTATGGCCTCTTCTTAGATTAGGATTTGGAAAGTTCATTGGAGATATAATGGGGGAGTTAAAATTTTATGTAGAGAATGGAACCCCTCACCCTAGAAAAATTAAGGCGATGAAAAAGCTGGAATCAGCCTGAGAGATTACATTATTTTGAAGAAGATTTCTCTGATGAAATTGGAAGTGATATTGCTAATTCGTACGATGAGGTAAAGTGACTTTAACACCCTCAAATAGCAAACAAGCCTTCCCACTTCTTATGAAAATGCTAATTTCGATGAGGGTAAGTTCGTTCGTGTTTTGGATAAATAAGGCAAGGCAACAAGATTGAATTATGGGAACCAATTTAAGCTAATCAAAAGGGATGTAAACAAAATGAAGGGATAGCTTAAAATAATTACATTACAAGCTCAAGACCAAAGAAAACACAGCTATTATGGGATTTACGCTAGGTTTATATAGGTTTGCACAGACCTTTGTGAGCAATCAATATAGCCACCCTAGATGAAAACTCTAAATACGATGCAAACTGAACAACAACAAATCCAGACATTTTAGATTTGACCAAATTTTCACCGACCTTCGTACTAAACAAACACACAATGAACATCGAAATAATACCATTTGTAGGCTTTGGACAGATAAAATTTGGGATGAGCTTAGAGCAAATAAAAGGCCTACTGGGTGAACCTACCGAAAACGTAAAAGAAAAACACGACGACGGGTCAGAAGATATTTCTATGCTGTACAGCGAGTTAGGCGTAGAGCTTAGTTTTATGTCAGAGGATGATTTCAGATTAGGGCTTATCTCTTGCTATGCCGCCACGTATACACTAGATGGACTAGCATTTAATGGAATGAGCGAAGAAGACTTTATAAAAGCAGCTGCATTCGATGACCTATTGCTAGAAGAAGATCTTCCAGATCTTAATGCCAAGGACTACACAGTAGATTCTAAAGGATTGAGTATGTGGATACAAGACGGTTTTGTAGATTCTATCACTATGTTTCCAAATCATATAGATGAGGAGACTGTAGAATGGCCAGAATAAAAAAAATTCTTAATTTTAAATAAAAAAAAGCATTCCGCAGAACGGGATGCTTTTTTTGTTTTTCACTCTTCAACCCTTCAACTCTCTTTCACTCTTCCACACTTTAACCCTTTCACTCTTCCACCTCTTCCACTAGTTACTTATCAATCTACCGCAGGTGACTAAACCTTCCTCTTAGAAAATCGACACTTCTAGTAACAAGTGGTGCCGTAGTTTGGCTAAATAACCACTCTGGATTAGGCAGACTAGGCTCGCTTCTTTTTACAAAATCTAGGTGAGAGTCTGTAAGTGCTCGTTTATCGCCTCTGTACGTAGCCCATTTCTCGGTCCAGCTGTACGTGCTCGGAAAAACCTGTCTGTGGTGTACAGCAGATGTATTGCCATCTAGGTGCTGTATCATAAGCTGTGCTCTACTATTGATGGTTTTGCAGTATTCTATATAGTCGGCAGTTACCGTGCCGTATACCTTTACTACTTCACCACTATCTGTGGTAGCCTCGCCCATATACACATCCTCTTTTTTGAGCTCATATACATGCTTAGAAAAATCTACACCGCCTATGTGAGCATCGTCCATTTCTATTTGTATAATATC
>JBDNFQ010000332.1:0-2005 GCA_041689715.1 Bacteroidia bacterium | reverse complement strand
CTGATGACTATGTAAAGGAGATAGAAACTATACTAAACAATAGACCTAGAAAACGCTACAATTACGAAACACCTATATTTGTAATGAACCAATTATTATTTAACCCAGGGGTTGCGTTTGTAACTTGAATGTGGCATATTTCTAATATTAATTCGTATTTAAATCGAAATTTTAGTTCAAAACAACGATATATTTTAGGGCATAGTCTAGGAGGATTCGCCACATCTCATTTCTTAGATAGCTTTGCAGGCGGTATCTTTATGGCTTGCAATTCATCTCCTATGGACTCTTTAATGGTCGTCCAAACCAAATATATTCTCAACCTAGACGGTGAGCTGAATAATGCGGAGAAACAGCACCTTCAAACCATGGAACTTGATTATGTACTTCTTCACGATAGCATATCGACTCTGCGGGATTCTCAAATTATACTTGGTGCTCCCGTGTCATATTGGAAATCATTAAATAACGTAAATATTGATTCATTAATTGCGAATAGTTTTAACGTTCCGAAATTATTCCTTACTGGAGATAGAGACTACCAAGTACCGTTAAGTGATTTCAACAAATTTAAGTCACTAGTAGAAGGACATAAAGACACTAAATTCGTTATGTTTTCAGGTTTGAATCACGTACTTATACGTGGTAACGGAGTGCCGGGTCCTTCTGATTATGAGATTCCTGGAAACATAAGCTCTCAAGTAGTAAATGAAATAGTGAACTTCTTGAATGCCCATTAGCGTGATTTGTATTTTCTTGGAATTGGCATTCCCTAAATTTTAAATTCAGAAGAGCTACCTAATCCCCTTCTCCATCGCATAGTGATCCATACCCACTTCTCGGAATACCTCTGAGCAGATGGAGTAGCCAAGGTTTTCGTAGAAACCAGCTGCATACTATGGTGAGTGGAGGAAGATAGAAATTATTTTAAAATTCTATATTTCGTAAGTTATACGTATATTAGCCGTAAGATAAACGGTATATGCTCAAAGAAAAAAAAAGAAAGGAAGTAACATTAGATGTGGATACGCTTGATCTACTGTCGAAACAAGCTGAGCTAGAGGGCAGAAAGCTGAAGAACTATATGGAACACATACTAAAGCAGAAAGCTCAGGACTTTGAACTATCAGACGACTATAAAGTAATGATAGATGAAATGCTGGATAGAGATGCGAAAGGTGAGCTCAACTTCGTCTCTTGGAAAGAAGCAAAAGAGCGTTTACAGAAGCGTAGCTAAGTGAAGTATAACGTTTCTCTTACCGCTGAAGCTGAGCTAGATTTAGCAGACGCTTTGGACTATTACGCAAAAATTTCTATTAGTTTATCAGACAAACTTTTTAGGGAAATAGATCTTGTAATGGAGAGTTTAGCCAAGTACCCTAAGCATCATCCTGAAAGATACAACTCTATTCGTATAGCTAGCACAGCTAACTTTTCTTATGGTGTTCATTATACATTACTAAATAGCCAAGTGAAAGTTATACGAGTACTCCACCATAAGCAGTATTATGGTAAAGAATAAAATGGAGTAGAGTGGTTTAGGGATAAGTAAGAGCTGGTATCAGTCCTTTTCTTTTTGCTCTTTATCAAGACTCACCTCGTAGTCGAAAATCAAAACACGTTGAGCAGAGTCCAACACACTCCAAAGCTGAGCATTGTGATTATTAATGTATATAGGGGTTATGCTTTCCTCCGGATTAGATTTGATATACTTCTTTACTGTTTTGATTAGTTTGCGGGAAGGCTTTATGTAAAAGTAGTTCCACAGTACAACCATATAATAGTCGCTCTTTGGTAAATCTATGATTTGAACAGAATCGCCATTTAGTTTTGTAATATTATTCAGGAAAAAGTTCAAATCTTGGTTGTGAATATTTAGATTCTCTTCGTCAATTTTTGGCGGGAATACATCAAAACAACCATCAATATTCCAATTCATAGGAATGGGCGGGTCGATGTAACAATTGACTAATTTGAAAATTTCTGTCCCATTACTAGTAAAGAG
>JBDNFQ010000331.1:0-2134 GCA_041689715.1 Bacteroidia bacterium | reverse complement strand
CTCATTTTTACAACTTTTTGAAGAGAAGTAAAGGTAGTAACATTTTCCGTAGCGGATTAGGGGCTAGCCCCTAATCCGCTATTTTTATTACACCCTATACCTCTTAATCTAGGGGTTGCATTTACGACTTGAATTTAAGTTATTCTTTTTTTCATTTTTCTAAATTTTAAAAATTACTCCATTTTCTCTCCTATAAATTCAAACCGTTGCACTCCACTGGGTTTATCAAATAACCAAATGTGTTTTATACGGTTAATAGTCCCGTCTGGTTTTATTATCTCAGTCTGTGATAAATTATTACTCAGTGCAGCCAAATTTACGCCACCAGGTGTTTCACAAACTTGAGTTTGAGTAAAACGCAAAATTCGATGCTTATAATTTGAACACTGATCCAAAGGACAACCAAATGGATACATAAACGTATCAATATTAGGGAGACCGATAGTCAGACCAACAGAGAAATCAATTTTTCTTATATTCCAGTTTGATAAATCCAAAAATTCTATCGTCACTTCGTTATTGGGGTCATTTGTAAAGTATCCTTTGTATTTCCCTAGTGGTCTCCACGGAATTGTTTTCTCTGTAAAAAACAGCTCTCTTGTCACAGAGACTAGCGTGTCTTTAGGATTGCTCAAGCACTCATTTATAGGTGTGCGTACGCTGAGTGTCACAGAGATCCATTGTTCCCAGCCCTTGTCTAGCAGATAGTCACTGAAGTCTACCTCAAAGCCTTTTTCTGTGCGAACATCAGCCTCTGAGCCTATTTGCCATTCGTATGTACTGCTTTCTAAACTACCATCAGGTATATCAAATCTCACAGTACTGGCATTGAACGTATCGCTTGTCACGAGTTGGCACCATTCTCCTGGTGGCAGAAAGCCGCCGTAGCTACGCCTAACTTTGAAAAGTGTATTAACTGTATCTTTTCCAAAACACGGATCATAGTTCTCGCAGTCCGGATTCCAAGGGTCTTGGCACGTAGGGCAGTCCTCTTTGCAAGACTGTAACGTGAGTAAGCCAATAAACCCTGCAAATAGCATCAATTGTATTAATAGTATAGTCTTTTTCATTATTTTTTTATCTTATTTTTCTTCCGTGAAAAACATAGGTAGTCTCTACCCCATTACGCTCTGTTTGGTGTTTATACACTAGCCTTAACTTATGTCTGCCATCTGATGAAGGCTCCGCAAAAGCATGAAAGTAAGTAACACCAGAACTAAGATTCATAAAACCTACTGATGCTATTCTAGCGGTTTCATCCGCAATCCATTTTTTTTGCTTATAGCTAAACATATTTGGGAAACCTTTTTCAATTGTATGCTGCCATTCAATTTTTAAGGTATCTGCCTGAGGAAAGTTAATGAGATAGATGCCCTCTGTTTTACATGGAGAAGGGCATGCTGCAAATGTACCTGGTGGCACCACGTAAGTATGTAGAGTTGTAAAGTCATAAGATATCACCCTCTTTATATCAGGTTCGTGTTCGAAATATCCTTCAAACGTTCCGTTCCATAAAAACTCATCTGCAAAGACTAAAAACCGTTCAGAGGTATAGATGCTATCCGCAGAGCTGTGAGGTGCATCTGGCACTTTCACTACTTTAAGTTTTACTGGAATAGGATTCCATATATTATCTGGGTTATCTAAGTAGTCATCAAACCTCAAGGCAACTTCTCTAGTTGTAAATTTACGATTATCTGCCCCTATAGTCCACTCATATCTTAGTGCATTTTCCTCCTTTGCAGTAAATAAAACACCTGAATTAGAAGCCACTATGGTATCACAATACTCAGCAATCTCCTCTGGTTTTTCAGCCCATCCAAATGGTTTTAGCGATTGTCTCATGGTGAAGTCTGCAGTAGGCTTTCCATAGTTAGGATCATAATTACTGCAATCCGGATTAGTTTCATCTGTACATGGACATTCATCTTTGCAAGAGTTTAGCACAAAAGCAAAGGAGGCTAGTACCACTATCAGTAGTTTATAGGAAAACTTCATTGGTTTATTTATTTTTTAAGTTCGGTTATCATCATTAGTAGAGCATCCATCTGCTTCTGCTGCTGTATGATGTAGAGTGTAAGCTCTTCTATCTTCTGCTGCTGTATGGCTTGCATTTCGCCTAGGTCTAGTCCAT
>JBDNFQ010000330.1:0-1940 GCA_041689715.1 Bacteroidia bacterium | reverse complement strand
TTCGCCTAGTGTTGTTGGTTTTGTCATTTATTGTAGTGTTCTGTGTATTTGGATCTTTTTGCTAACTCTCGGTACAACCCAGCTGAAGCTGTGCCACTCGAGCTGACAAAAGGTTCTGCCCCCTTTGTTATTTTTATTTTGTAAATCTGAGTATTGTTGGTCAGTTATAGGTTGTTTTTCTTTTGTCATTTCGAGTGTTGCTGCGTTAGCAGCAATGTATCGAGAAGTGAACAAAAGTCTAAAACTTCTTTCTCTTATTCTTGGCGTAGTCAGTAAATACTATTTCTCCAAGACCTTTTAGCCCGGTATAAAATGCTTTCCCATTATTAGTTTCTGTAAATTCTTCTACAAACTGCTGTAGATATGGGTCTTGTGCTATCATAAAAGTGGTGATAGGTATGCCTAATCTACGGCAAGCCGCAGCCTCGTTGTAGCATTTATTCACTATTTTCTTATCCAGCCCAAAACTGTTTTTGTAATACTTTATTCCTTCTTTCAGGCAGCTTGGTTTGCCGTCTGTTATCATAAATATTTGTTTATTCGGATTTCGTTTTCTGCGGAGTATTTCCCGGGCAAGCTGTAGTCCAGCTACTGTATTGGTATGGTATGGACCTACTTTGAGGTAGGGAAGATCCTTGAGTGATATCTGCCATGCATCATTTCCAAAGACAATTATGTCTAGCGTATCTTTAGGAAACTGGGTATTGATGTATTCTGCAAGTGCAAGTGCTACTCGCTTGGCAGGAGTTATTCTATCTTCACCATAGAGTATCATACTGTGGCTTATGTCTATCATAAGCACAGTACTAGTCTGTGTTTTATAGCTTTTTTCATTAATGACTAAGTCGTCTGTAGTCATCATACCACTCTCCCCGTGGTTTAGCTGAGCATTTTTTATACTTTCTGTAAGTGCTATCTGGTCCAGACTATCGCCGTATTGGTAGCTACGCATATCTGCGGTGTTCTCGTCGCCTATCCCAGTAAATCTTGTCTTATGATTGCCTTTTCCGCTTTTCTTTAGCTTACCAAATACTTCTTCCAAAGCATTTTTTCGGATGGCTTGCTCCATTTTAGATGTAATCTCATATTCGCCAGTGCTTGAGTTCTCGTCCATATAACCTTCGTTTTTTAGGTCTTGGATAAAGTCTCCCATGCCATAGTCACTATTGGTGATGTTATGCTGTTTGTCCAGCTCATTCATCCAGTCGATAGCCTCGGCCATATCACCGCTGGTGTAAAGCAATAGTTGCTTAAACAGGTCTAGCAAACTCTCAAAGTTACTGCCGTCTACCTTTTTGGGTATGTATTTTGAAAATTGAAATCCTAACACGTGGTGTAAATTTAACAAACGGACGTGAAAATGGGTTTGGTGTCTTAAGTCAATATTTTAATAAATGCACTTACTCCTTCTCTTTATAATGATAATGTACAGTGGTGTCATGTGCTGGCTGTTGTGGGAGTTTCCAATATGCATCTGGGTCATCGTCGTCGTCATCGTCATCCTCTACAAAGAACATCGGTTGTTGTGGTCCTTCTTTTCGGTATATCATTCCAAAGAATATCCCTGACAAGGCTCCTGCTAGGTGACCTTCCCACGATATGTTTTTGCCTATGAGCTTACCATAGACTGGGAATAGCCCATAGATGAGTCCGCCATATAAGAAGATAAGTACAAACGCAGCACCGAGCATTTCTTTGTTTCTAGTAAAAAAAGCGTGAGTTACTAGGAAGAAAACAAATGCATATACTAATCCACTAGCACCTATGTGGTTAGTGCCTTGGTCGCCTATAATTAGTAGTATTACACCTGTAAGCAACAGATTGTAGACTAGTATTTTGACTTTGTGCTCTTCGAAGTATATGAAGATAAAGCCCATTGAAAGTAGTAGAGGTACAGTGTTAGAAAACAAATGGTCAAAATCTCCGTGTAAGAAAGGCAT
>JBDNFQ010000329.1:0-2972 GCA_041689715.1 Bacteroidia bacterium | reverse complement strand
CTTCAATATTTTTACCCTCTTTTAGAGCGAAGTAATTCTTACGTGCTTCCACCACAAAGAGACTAGAGTTATATTCAAGCACTATTTTTTCGAACAACTCCTGAGCTTTTACAGGATTATGGAGCACTTGTAAGGTGATAAAGGCGGAGCGATATAGTGCGTTATCTGCCAGTATATCTTCACCGTACTTTTCGTAGACGGCCGTATATAGCTTATTGGCCTCTTCGTAGTTTCCTTGCTTTTCCTGTACTCTAGCTTTTAGATAAAAAATCTCGTCGTTTAGCGTATGATCTGGATACTTAAAGGGGAGCAGGTTTAGTATTTCGGAGCACTTGGCTATGTTGTTCTGAAAAAGATAAAACTCAGCTGCAGCATATTCCTTCATGGCATCTTCTGTAGTGTCCAAACCTGTATTGTCTTGTATTAGCAGGGCCAGTTCTATGGCATTGTTGCTTATGAGCTGTGTAGTAGCCGTTTTTAAAATATCCAATTGGCTTTTTGCCCAATCAAAATCTCCTTCGTAGTAAGAGAGCTTAGCATTTTTAAACTTTGCCTCCTGACCCAAAGCGTCTTCTTTAAATTGCTTATCTACTTGGCCGTACATTAGCTTAGCGTCCCACACATTTCCCTGCATCAAGTATGCATCGCCTAGCAAGAGCTTGCACTCAGCTATAAATGTAGATTGAAGTCTTGGAGTTTCTATTATTGACTCTAGAATATGGACCCCAGCACCCACATTGTCATTATAAAAAATTTGTAATTCTGCCAATCTATAAAGACTGGCGGCCGTATTATAATTGGTACCATTTGCACTTACAAGAAGGTTTATTTTGTCTATTAAAAGACCCACCTCTTCTTTATTGGGCTTTATGCTTTTAGTGGTTTTGAGGTAAAGAGAATTAATCAAACCTTGTTGTGCAGGCAAAAAGTTGGGGAACGACATACCTAATCCTATTACGTATTCATACCCCTCTATGGCGGTATTATATTCCTCGTTTTGTACACACAGACTGGCTAATTGTAATACCCGTTGACCGTTGTTATTGTTTTTTTTGTCTAGTGATTTTACCTGCCTCAAAGCAGCAGTGTATTTTTTCTGCTGCAAGAAAACTTCTAGCAAAAGCTCGTCGAATATTTGATTACTTGGGTTCTTTTGAGCGTAAAGGAGAGCTCGTTGCTGCAGATAGGTAGAAGAGGCCTCCTCTTCATATACTACATCTAGTACGCGTGTTACGTATTCAAAAGTAGTCCCGTCTGCCTGTATCACTTCCAGGGCCAGGTCTGTCAAGTCTTTGGTGTTGTTTGTATTGCGGTAGCTGGCCAGCAGCGGTTCGTAAAAAGCAACAACTCCTTGTTTTTTTACACCTTGCTCGTAGGCCTGTATAGCTCTGTCGCTTAGCATTCTTCGTTCGAAGGACTGGGCTAGGATTAGTACAGTGTTTCTGTCGCTTACATTCTCTTTTATAAGCTTGTCAAAATAGCGATTGGCTTTTTCCTTTTCATCAAAATGAAGGTACACGTATCCTAAATCCACTTGATTGTTAATACGCGAAGGGTTTTCCTTTACTTGCTTTTCTACTAGTTTTTCGGCGTCTTTTTGTTCTTTTAAAGCAAGCAGCGTGTTTAGATAATTTTCGTAGATGTATATGGAATTGCTATTTTGTTTGTAGAGTTTTTTATATAACCCTTCTGCTTTTTCATATTCTTCATTTTCATAAAATTGAGCAGCAAGTTTTTCGTCTGTACTTTGAGCATAGTTTACTAGGCAGAAAAACAAAAGACATATAGATGTGACAGTTCGCATAAATTACAATACAAAGATAACGAAGTATGCGGGAGTAAAATTTGGATGGAGGACAAAGTGCAGGTAGAAACAGTCTAATTTCGGCCATCTGTAGGTCAAAACCATCTAATTGTAAATTAATTAGGTAAATAGTGGGCGTTTAAAGTAATTTTGTGCGGCAAATAACAAATCTAATATTTGCCCAATGTCACAATCCAAATTTTCTAAAATTGCGTATCAAGGTTTAACGTTTGATGACGTTTTAGTTTTACCTAGATATTCCGAAGTATTGCCACGCGATACGAACACTCAGACTAGACTTACAAAGAAGCTTACTATCAATATTCCTATAATCAGTGCCGCTATGGACACGGTGACTGAGGCTGAGCTAGCCATTGCTATTGCCAGAGAAGGAGGCATAGGAATAGTGCATAAAAACATGTCTATAGCTGAGCAAGCTGCAGAAATAAAAAAAGTAAAGCGGTCTGAAAGCGGAATGATAAAAGATCCAATCACTCTGAACAAGGAGAATACCTTAGCAGATGCCTTGCTAGTGATGAAGGAAAACAAGATAGGCGGGATCCCAATAACAGATGGAAATGATATTCTAATAGGCATCATTACCAATAGAGACCTTCGTTTTCAAAGAGATCTGCAGACGTCTATAGACGATGTGATGACTAAAGAAAACCTAATAACGGCACCTAAAGGCACAGACTTAAAGGAAGCAGAGCAAATACTACAGGAGTATAAAATAGAAAAACTGCCCGTAGTAGATAAAGACAATAAGCTGTTAGGACTTATTACTTTCAAAGACATCCAAAAAGTAAAAAACCATCCGCAGGCATGCAAAGACCAGTTTGGTAGACTTATGGTGGGAGCAGCCGTAGGCGTAACTGCAGACACGCTAGAGCGTGTTACGGCTCTTGTAGAGCAAGATGTAGATGTGATAGCCATAGACACAGCACACGGCCATTCTAAAGGTGTGGTAGACGAACTTAAGAAAGTAAAAGCGAAGTATCCAGACCTACAAGTAATAGTAGGCAATGTGGCTACTGGAGCAGCTGCTAAATACTTGGCAGATAATGGAGCAGACGCAGTAAAAGTAGGAGTAGGTCCTGGATCTATTTGTACTACACGAATAATAGCAGGAATAGGTGTACCTCAGCTTAATGCGGTAATGGAATGT
>JBDNFQ010000328.1:0-6255 GCA_041689715.1 Bacteroidia bacterium | reverse complement strand
TGAGAAAAGTCCAATTCAAAAAACAAAGGGAGTTACTGTTTGATCAAGACTTATTTTCAGGCTAAATTGAACCTAGGCTACGTGTATAATGGGATGTAGAGGCTTTGTAGCTCTGGTTTGAAAACTTTCGGATGCTAGTGGTCACATAATTATGAATAAACAACCCTCACCTCAGAAGCAATTATTAGAGTATTGAAAATAAGCAGATGCTATGTCAATAACAAAGTGTGGGCTCCTATGCAGTCTAGTTTGTTGGTGCAGATAATTGCCAAAAATAGATATTTATGGTTCTAAAAGGGCTCTAGAATTAGTGGCTAGTTAGATAGCACAGTAAGTAATAAAAAGGAATTTGGAGCTATTAATAGCAATATTAGTTGAGATGAAACCGGAAATATCTGAGTATATAGAGCATAAAGAGTTACGAAATGAGTAGACAATAAATAGGATTTTTCTTTAAAAGTAGAATTCCTTCTTGATAAGTTTGAATAGTCTGATGAAAATTTGTCTATGAAATATATTTACTAGAAAATAAGAAAGTAGAACTTTGATTTAAATAGTCTTAGCAATCAAACTTTATCCCCGTTTTATCCGTGAATAGCTGCCAAAGACCAAATAATCTGCATATTTGCTCACATGAGAAAATTAGGTGTTTTACTGTTCGTATTAGTTTCGTTTTTAGGCTATTCACAAGACAAATTATTAACCATACAAGATGCTATTAGAGGATATCATTTATATCCGAAGGGATTGTATGACTTGCAGTGGCTACCCGGAGGTAATTGGTTCTCTCAAATAAGAGTAACGGACGAAGGTCAAGTAATAGAAGTACAAGAGATAAATACAGTGTCTGGCAGAACTATTATAGTGAGTTTAGAAGAAGTCAATAGTTCGCTAGCGGATGAGGATACACTAGCTAGACTACCCAGAGCTACTTGGCTAAGTGATAAAGAGTTTCAGTTTGTATCTAATAAAAAGGGATACGCTTACAACATAGAAGACAAGAAAACTCGTGCACTCACTTATACTAATGAAATAGGAGTGGGGAGTCCTCAGTTATTTGCTGATGGCAGCGGTATGTATGGCGAAACAGAAAACGGATTTGGCTACAGCAGAGATAATAAAGGAAATGAAATAGCGTCTAGTACAAATGGTATAGTCATAGGAAAAGCAGTACATCGTTCGGAGTTTGGTATTACCAATGGACTTTTTCCTTCGCCTAGTAATAAGCTTATGGCTTATTATGAAATGGATGAACGAATGGTGACAGAATATACACTTTACAAGCTAGCCGATACTCCTGCTACAGCCACTATGCTTCGCTACCCAACAGCAGGGGCTAAAAGTCATCATGTGCAGGTACGTATACAGAATATGACAAATGCCGATGCTCCAGTTACCATAAATACTACGGGAGATCCGGAGCAGTATCTCACCAATGTAAGCTGGACCCCCGATGACAAGTATATACTGATAGCCATTGTGAATAGAGCCCAAAACCATATGTGGCTAAATAAGTATGATGCCAAAACAGGAAATTTTGTTAAAACACTTTTCGAAGAGATCAATGATAAATATGTAGAGCCGGAGCACACTGCTGTATTCCTTAAAACTGATCCTACTAAATTTATCTGGTGGAGCGAGAGAGATGGGTATAATCATCTGTATTTATATGATGTAGAAGGAAACCTTATCAAGCAAATAACCAAAGGGAAATGGATAGTAACAGACTATCACGGGATGAGTAGCGATGGTGAAAAACTCTACATTACAGGAACTAAGGATAGCCCACTAGAGAGACATTTATACTGCGTAGATACTAAAAGCGGTAAGTCCGAAAACTTAACCCATGTATCTGGCTACCATACTATTACGGCTAATAAAGATTGCTCTATGTTCATAGATAACTATGCGTCTATCAAAGTGCCAAGAGAGGTACGTTTACTAGGCGAAAATGGAGTAGTGTTAGAAGTGCTACATACAGCTAAGAATCCTTTGACTGACTATAAATTAGGTGAAATGGAGTTAGGTGTACTGAAAGGGAAAAGCGGAGATGATTTACACTACAGAGTTTTTAAGCCTATAGATTTTGATGCAAACAAAAAGTATCCAGTTGTAGTCTATTTATACAATGGCCCTCATTTACAGCTAATAACGAATAACTGGCAAGGTGGTGCAAATCTCTGGTACCAATATATGGCTCAGAAAGGATACGTTGTCTTTAGTATTGATGGAAGAGGCAGTGCAGACAGAGGTTTTGAGTTTGAGAGTGGTATACACAGAAACTGCGGAGAAAAAGAAATGGAAGATCAGTTGACAGGAGTAGAATGGCTCAAACAACAAAAGTGGGTAGATGCAGATAGACTAGGTATACACGGCTGGAGTTACGGTGGTTTTATGACCACTAGTATGATGAGTAGAAATCCGGGTGTGTTTAAAGTAGGAGTAGCAGGCGGACCAGTGATAGACTGGACGCTATATGAAATCATGTATACGGAGAGATATATGGATACTCCACAGGAAAATCCAGAAGGATATGAAAAAACAAATCTAAAAAATCACGTAGAAAATCTTGAGGGTAAACTACTCATGATACACGGCGGACTGGATGACGTGGTGCTTTGGCAACATAGCTTGCAGTACTTAGAAACAGCCATAGAAAAAGGAGTGCAACTAGACTATTTTGTATATCCCCAGCATAAACATAATGTACTCGGTAAAGACCGCGTTCATCTGTACGAGAAGGTTAGTGACTACTTTTTTGATAATCTATGAATATATAAATAGTAAAAATGGGAATAATAAATAAGCTACTAATTGGAGCAGCTTTGTGTAGTATTAGCATAGTAGCTAGTGCACAAGAAGAGGATGTACAAGCTACGGATACGGTAGAAGCTGTGCTAGAGTCAGCAGATGTGGAAGTTTTAGACGAGGCAGAAAGTGACGTAGATGCAGCGATAAGAGCTGTAGAAGGTGCTCTAGAAGATGCAGAAGTAGAGATAGAAGAAGCTGCAGAAGAATTAGAAATGGAAGATGCGGTAGAAGGCACAACTACAAGAAGTTTAGGGACTCCTTTTACTAGAGAAGAAATATCTATAAATGATGAAGATACACTGCATTTATACGATTCTAGTTTTGCGGGATTAGCACTATTAGATGACACCCTTTCGCAGTTTAGAGTATTTATAACAGGAGAAAACCATACCTATACGGAGAGTAATGCTCGCTTATGGCTCAAGATGATAAAGTATCTTCACGCCAATGCTGGAGTGCGTAATATTATGTTTGAGTATGGCTATACTTATGGATATTTGGTAAATGAGTACTTGCAAACAGGAGATACTACATTATTTAGTAGCATAGATCAGTTCGCATACAAAGAGTATAGTGCGGTCATAAAAGAGCTAAGAGAGTTCAATGAGGCATTGCCTGATTCTGCAAAGCTATATTTTGCGGCTATAGATATAGATAGAGGTATATATCCAGTGGCTAAAATGCTAGCACATATGCTTCCTGCAGATTCGGTTCCTATACCAGATTCTATCTATATACACGTGGCTAGTCTCAAGAGTTTGATGGAGTACAATGATTTTAAACTAGACGAGCAAGACGATGAGAACAATCCCTATTCTCGAGGCAGGGGATTTAAATTCAAAACAGGAGCAACACTAGACTTGGTTCAAAAGAATTTTCTTGAATGCAAGGAGTTGTACAAGGAATATTTAGGGGATGGCTATACTGATTTTGAGAATATTATAGTCAATAAGTATAACGATAGGAAACTATGGGAAGAGTATGAAACGGATGGTGCTATACAAGAGTACATCTACAGAGAAAACTATATGCATAATAACTTCTTAAAAGAACAAGCCTTACATCCGGGTAATTGGTTTGGACAGTTTGGGAGATGCCACACCACTAAAGTACAACAAACAAGTAATTCGTGTGAATGGTTCAAGTTTAATAGTCTTGCTGACAGAATTAAAAACACCAAAGGTGGAGAGTTTAAAGATGCTGTAATGACTATAGCCGTAGTCTATGATTCTGACAGAAATTTCGGTCCTGAGAGAAGTGGAGAGTACGAACTTTTTAACAAGTATTTTGAGGATTTGCCAGCAAATAGAATTGCACTTATTGACCTTTCTAAAGATACCGCTTTGAATAAAAATTTCGGTACAGATTTTAACTTCCTATTTGTAAATTCCTTTACTCAATATGGATCGTCTTATGATTATCTAAACGATTGGGAAAGCGAAAAGGATGTTAGAATAAAAGTGCTAGGAGGCTATACACAAACACTCATGGATTTAAATAAACTTTCAGATAGGTATATTAAAGATGGATCTCGCCAAGGCTTTAATAATCTAAGAACTTCTTGGGAACTTACTTTTATGGCTCAAGATGAAAGAACTGCAACAGGGTTCACTTTTGGTTCCTACTTGAGTGAAGAACAATCTATAGACACGACAGATTTTAAATTATCTGGATACTATGTAAAAAATTTCGTATACCTAGACGTATTTAAAAACTCAAAATGGTTAGATATAATGCCAGGAATAGGAGTAGCGTACAATAAACTCAAAATGAAAAGCATAGAGACCACATCTGCACCTAACCTGTCTAACGGGTTTTTAGGTAAGACGAAGACTTCTTTTTCTACTAACGATGCCTTTGTATTCGACCTTGGGTTTATTATAGACCTCAATATTAAAAAGCTTACGATAGGTTACCAATCTGGATATATTTTAGATGTGTCTAATAAGAACTGGAAATCCAACGGAAAGATAGACGATACTACGCCTGAGACTTCGTTTACAGGAGAGTATAATACGTTTAGAGTCGGGTTTAATTTTTAATCAAAAATAGAACTAGAGGTTAATCCTCTAGTTCTATTATACTTTCCAGGAGAGTCTCATACTCTTCATTAATAGATTGTAGATTGTTATTTGAGGAAGAGTGCTCTTTACTTAGTTGTTCTAAATCTTTTGCAGTCAGATTAGCTGCGTTTGCAAGTTTATCTTCAACCTCTGTGAGGTGCTTCTTTGCGTTAGTCAGCTGCTCTTCTTTTTGGTCTAGCTTTTTTTGAAGTTTTTTTAATTCTTCAGCTTTTACATCTTTTTGTCTCCAAGAGTTTTTAGAATTATCTTCAATGATAGCTGTAGATTTAGCCTTCTTACGATTTCGGGTTTCAGTCGTGAAGCCTTCATTTTCTAGCTTAAAAAGGTATTCCTTATATGTGCCTGGATATTCTCGTACGTCTTCGTCTTGTATCCACCAAACCTTGTTGGCTAGTTTCTCGATAAAATATCTGTTGTGAGATACAAATATTAGTGTGCCTTCGTAGCTTTTTAGAGCTTCTATTATCACTTCTATACTATCTATATCCAGGTGATTAGTAGGCTCATCCAGTAGTAGGAAATTAGCTTCAGACACCAAGGTTTTGGCCAGTGATACACGGGCTTTTTCACCACCACTTAATACTTTTATTTTCTTAAATACATCGTCTCCGCCAAATAAGAAACACCCAAGCATAGAACGCAGTTCCATCTCGGTCTTATGTGGAGCATCATACTGCAATTCTTGTAGTATCTCATACTCCATATGCAGACTCTCTAGCTGATGCTGTGCATAGAAAGAGGGTTCTACATTATGACCTTTTTTTCTAGTTCCTAAAAAGGGAAGCTCGTCTGCTATAATACTTAGAAAGGTAGATTTACCTGTACCGTTGGCTCCGATTAGAGCTATTTTATCTCCCCGTACTATTTCCCTGTTTACATCATCAAAAAGCACTTGGTTGCCAAAGCCCTGTGTGATACCATTCAGGTCCATTACTACTTTGCCGCTTTTAGTGCCTAGCTTGAAGTCTATCTTTAGATTGCTTTTATCTTCAGCTATAATTTCAATTTTATCTATTTTTTCTACCATTTTCACCCTAGATTGTACTGCTTTGGCTTTACTAGCCGTAGCTTTAAATCTATTGATGAATTTTTCTTGTTCTTTAATATACTGATCTTGATTTGCCGCTTGTCTGCTTATCAAATCATCTCGTTCTACTTTAGCTTTTAAGAAGAAGTCATAATTACCTTCCCAGAGATAGAGTTTTTTACCACTCAGCTCCGCAGTTTTAGTGATCATTTTATTGAGAAACTCTCTATCGTGCGATACTATGATTACACTACCGGGATATCCACTAAGGTAGCTCTCTAGCCATTCTATACTAGGTAAGTCCAAGTGATTGGTAGGCTCATCCATTAGCAT
>JBDNFQ010000327.1:0-2091 GCA_041689715.1 Bacteroidia bacterium | reverse complement strand
TACCGACCTAAACGGCAAGCTAATCTATAGCACTACCCAAAATTTGTCACCACGAATGAGTTTGTTCGCCGCGGCGAATATTACAGCAGGCACCTACATCCTCACACTTACAGACCAAGATGGCAACACAGGCAGCAAAAAGATAGAGGTGGTGAAGTAACCATTTTTGTTTTATTTGATGTTTTTTTTGAACATTTTAATGCAACATAAGTATCTTTACACCATGCCACAATACATAAATTGTACAATTGTTTGTCTCAGTATGCTGCTTAGCTCGCTTGCTCTTGGTCAAATTCCCGAAACTAACCCTGATATTCTCAGAACACAAAATTGGACGATAGGTAATAATATACTTCTGGAATTTGGTGACTCAGTTAAAGTAGGATCATCAAATCTTCATACATCAGAAGCATACGCATCCTTTTCAACACAATCTGGTAAATTACTATATTACTCAGATGCTATTCATCTGTATGATAGTAGTTCTAATATCGTATCAACTTTAAAAGGTGATAAGTCTTCTGTTCAGGGTGTGGTGATTTCTGGAAACGATTCAATAATTAGTGTATTAACTACAACTGACATAGGAAGAACTGATGGGGCTCATTTTTATACATTCAAGAACGGAGTTAAGATTCAAGATAAAAAGATACTGAGTCCGGTGTGTGAAATGCAAGCTAGGGTTAAGCATGCTAATCAACATGACGAGTGGATTGTGTTGCACAAGTTTAAGTCTGATAGTATTTATAGTTTTCTGCTAAAGAACGACGATATTATGTGTCCTTCAACTTTTAGAAGTCAAAACTACTTTGGAGATAAAGGCTATAATGCTGTTGGTTCAATGAAATTTTCTCCATCAGGAAGATTTTTTTGTCTAAATCATTATATTTTCAAAGATGACCTAAATGGAAATGGGAATAGTGAGCTTTATAGTTTTAATAACGAATCAGGAAACATAGATTATCTATACTCCACTAATACAATTAGGTTACCTATATCATGCGAGTTTTCCAACGATGAAAGTAAAATCTATATCTCTGAACGTGGTAGAAGTATTCTTCAATACGACCTACTGAAAGACAATGAAAGTAACTTTCAGGCTTCAACAAGTAGTATATGGACAAGTCCAAGTTCTTTTCTAGATGCTAGATTACAAAAAAGTGGGAACACAATAATTGTGAATCTACCAGACTCTAATCATATGGCGGAGATTAGTAATCTTGATAGTATCTCTAGCAAAGTTAATTTCACTGGCAATGGAATTAATTTAGGCAGCAAAATACAGTCATACGGCCTACCCAACTTCAATGCCTCCTACTTTTACACTCCAAGTATAGACTTTGCTTATACGGAGGATTGTTGGTGGCATACTTACAGTTTTGAGGGTAGAGATACGCTGGGAGCTACTAGCTGGAAGTGGATTTTTAGAGACGTTAGAAATGAGACTGTAGACGTTATACTTGGCAAAAATGTGAGTTACACCTTTCCACAGGCAGATAGCTTAGAAAACAAGTATGAAGTAACCCACATAGCAAGTACCGCTTCTCGGAGTGATACCGTCACTAAGACCCTTACTATTCGACCGAAGTGGGAAGCGGATATGTTGGGTCGTGATACATTCTATTGTGCTCGTTCACCTTTCGACTCCGCTCAAGATGACTTCACACTCACACTCAGAGCTCCAGCAGATATGCATTGTGTTCACTGGGGAGATAAAGGACCTATCGAAGAACCCAATTTAGATGAGTCTCTAGGGCTTATAGTTGACTATGACCACTTTCATACAGATACGCTAGCAGTAGATACGGCAGGAACGTACATCGTGAAAGTCACAAATAAAACTTTCTGCCAAATGTGGGATACCATCACTATTTCTGAATATCCAATACCCGACAAGTCACTTATTAGTCGCTTTAAAGACTCCATAGTGAGCAATACCCTATCGCATAGCTACAGGTGGTATAGAAATGGAGAAGCAAAATTTGAGACTTCAGTTCGTAGACTTGATCCTGATAGCAACGGATATTGGCAAGTGCAACTGGTAAGTGAATTTGGATGCGAGAGTGAGTTGAGTGATAGTCTCAATGTTGG
>JBDNFQ010000326.1:0-2825 GCA_041689715.1 Bacteroidia bacterium | reverse complement strand
GTTGTTTGTTATTTATGTGTTAATTAATTATAAGCCTAAGTTGGGGTTGGCATCTATTGCCCATTGAGGAATAGGGAAGGTAGTTCTCTCTGCTCCACTTGCTGGTTTCTCCCACCAAGAGTTTCCAAATTTGCCAAAACGAATTAGGTCTTGGCGTCTATGCCCTTCACAAAATAATTCTCTTCCTCTTTCTGCAAGTATTTCATCTAATCCGAAACCACTAGTAGGTCCTGCATTTGCTCTGTCACGTATATATTGTAACCACTGGTCTCCTGCACCTGGTCCTCCATTACGCACAGCACATTCTGCTTTCATAAGTAGTACATCTGCATATCTGAATAGTGGGAAGTCGTTGTTTAGGTTTTCCAAAGCACCTTCTTCTATCCCATATTTTTGTACTCGTACACCGCTCATTCGTATTTCTGCAGAAGTATTTCCAGCACCCATTACTAAAGCGGGAATCTCTGGAGTAAGTATTAAATCTGCTCCTGCTGTCTGATCAAATAATTTAGCTCCTCCTTTATCAAACTGTTGTCCTGCTAAGAACCACTCCTCTTTTCTTTTATCTCCATCTACATAGCTTTTGTAATGGTCTTCTAAAACAGCAAAGCCATTCCAAGGACCCACTTTCATTCCAAATGTTTTATCATTTAAGTAATGCAGAGTACGCATATGGAGTCTAAATCCTTGAGCATCAAACTCATCAAATAGAATGGTAAAGATATTTTCCGATACATTCACATTGGTGGCAGAAAAGGGTGCAGTAACTGTATTGTCTAGTGTATATATGCCTAGACTGATTATACTGTCGCATATCGCTTCTGCCTTATCATAAGCTGGCATACCTGAGTACACCTCTGCATTTAGATATAACTTGGCTAGCAGTGTGTAGCCCATCCCTTTATTTACTGCAAATTTGTTAGAAATCACAGGAAGAAGTGGAATCACAGCTTTCATATCCGCTACCAAAAAATCATATACTTCCTTTCTAGTTGCCTTCGTAGGGAATTCTGGTGCATTAGTAAATGAAGTGATAAGAGGTACATCGCCATAGTTATCCATAATCATATACATAAATAAAGCTCGTAGTGTTTTTAGTTTGGCAATGCTGATATCTATTTCGGGATTACCGGCACTTTCTTGTAGCCCGTCTATTAGTTTATTTGCTTCTCGCACTCCATCATATAAGTGACTCCACATAGAGTTAACTGCATCTACGTCATTGGTCCATTCATGGGTATGCAGCACACGCCATTTACCTCCATCATTCCAGTCATTTCCTCTTGTCGGGAAAACTATCTCGTCACTCGTTACTTCTTGAGCCCAAAACCACCATCCGTTATCATCAATTAGATCTCGCAGTTCTGCATACACTACACCCGGATCTGCTTTTGCAGTAGCAGAAGCGTCGTATAGTTTATCGTCAAATTTAGTGCAAGATCCTATTGTAAAAATAGCACCTATTATCACTATGTTTTTTATCTGATTTTTCATTGTGTGCATGGTTTAAAAAGTTGTGTTTAGTCCTATACTTATACTCTGAGTTCTTGGGTACACATCATATTGGTCTCTACCAAATTCTGTTCCACTGAAATTTAACTCTGGATCTAACCCTGAGTATTTGGTCCACATCCACATGTTATTTCCTGTGAGGTATACCCTTAGATTTCTTATTTTACTTTCTTTTTTGAAAGGGATGTTATAACCTACAGATATGTTATCTAACTTTATGAAATCACCATCTTCTAGATAATAGGTGCTTATAGTTGGGTCACTTGTTATCTTTGCATTATCACCTTCTATAGCACTAGCTAGTACATTTTGATTAGGTGCATCTGCTGGATTACTGAATACCATGCGTGTCACATTAAAAATCTGATGACCAAATATACCACGTAAACTAAAACTTGCATCAAAGCCCTTATAAATTTGAAAGTAATTTGACCAACCGATGATAACGTCTGGCTGTGCACTACCTACAAATTGTCTTTTGGCTTTAGTCACATCTCTGGTTACTCCACCTGCTTCTGTTTCGAATAGAAACTTGCCATCACTAGAAAAACCTTTGAATACTGGAAGAAAGAAAGATCCTATCTCATACCCAGGAAGTATCACTTGTGTGTAGTTATCCCCACCTACAAGTCCTCTGCCAGACACATATAGTTTTTTAATACCAAGGCTATTAGCTTCTAAGTTTCCTAGCGTTATAGTCTCTTGCTTATTCTTAGATGCTGCTATAGTAGATTTCCATTTAAAGTTTTTCTTATCTATGAGTACTCCATTTAGAGTAAGCTCGATACCTCTGTTTTTTATTTCTCCAGCATTTTCAAACTTTTTCGGTGCAATATTAGGTGGTACAGGTACTGCTACTTCCATTACTAGACCGTCAGTAGTCTTGTTATATAATTCCAATGAACCTGTAATTCTATTTTTCAAGAAACCGAAATCAACACCTATATTCAACTCTCTTACCTCTTCCCAAGCTAAGTTTGGGTTAGCTATGTTGCCAGAGTTGTTGTTCCAAATTATTATTTCTTGTCCAGTTTCAGAATCTATTCCTTTACTAGTTGGCTGGTATCTTACACGGTCTATGTTGTTAGGAATATCTGCGTTTCCTGTAAGTCCGTAGCCTACTCTTAGTCTTAAGTCAGACACTCTATTTATGTTTTTCATAAATGCTTCTTTGTTAATATTCCAAGCACCAGAAACAGCCCAAAAGGTTCCCCATTCTATATCGTCACCATATTTGGTAGATTTATCTCTTCTCAGAGATAGAGTGGTATAGTATTTTTTATCAAAATCATAAATAGCTCTAGAGAAAAAAG
>JBDNFQ010000325.1:0-1404 GCA_041689715.1 Bacteroidia bacterium | reverse complement strand
TTATTTTCTTTTTGCTTGCACTTTCATTGTTTCTATCACTTTATCACTGAAGGATTCTTCCCCGCTGTTATTCGTTTTTTCTGTGCGTATGTACACGTCCTTTTGCTTTACCAGCACATCCAGTCTATTCATATTATACACTCTTTCTTGTTGTTTTAGGAGTACAATACTTTTCTGCTCTTCCTTGGTTTTTTCTTTTAGCTCATCTGGCAACTGTTCTTTAGATAGTGTGTCTAGACTTACCTTTCCATCTATGATATCTTGTAGTAACTCATTACTCCCAAACCAATTACTTTTACCTGCAGAGGTCCAGTTATAGCTAGCTCTAGATGATGTAGCAGACGAAGAACTTTTGTCATAGAGATTCAGCGACATTTCTTTTTTGGACTTCATCACTTCTTTTTGAGCAGTACTTCCATAGTAGATCTTAGACTCATCTATATATCTAGAGTAGTAGATTATACTATCATCATACGGCGTATTATATACCACATCGGCAGCATTTTGGCCTAGCTGCTGATACGTACCATTGGTAAGCATAGCTATTTTCTTAAAATGCGGTATGGCACTACCACACGAGTTCCCCAGTTTTATAGTATTGATTACCACGTTTTTCTTATTGGCTTCTGTACACGACTCAGGATACTTCACTTCATTATAGTCCATATGCGGCGGGCAGTCTCCTACCAAAAATATGGTTCTAAAAGTCTGCGTATTTTGGCTCCATGGCATCTTGTTCACTGCTTCATCTAGCGACTCATTTACGCTCTCTGGCTCATCGCCACCACCTTGGGCCTGTATCGCCAGTAGTTGGCTATAGAGACTATCTATATTATCTGTAAGCGGATAGGTTTTAGTCACAAATGCATCTCCCTTGTCTCTATAAAAGACTAAGCCTAGCTTGACCTTGCTTACATCTTGAGCTTGTGATATGCCTGAGACGATATCCCATATTTTTTCTTTTGCGGTAGCTATGAGTCCACTCATACTGCCTGTAGCATCTAAGCAAAATACGAGTTCATATTCTTGTTTTTCTGTTTCACTCACTTGTGGCGGTGCGTTTAGTATAGATGCTTCGAGCGGTGGTATGGCTGTGTGAGGAGATTGAGCTTGGGTACACCCTACGAATAGGAGGCACAAAACGGTGATTTTCAATACTTTTCTTTTCATGATTTTATGTTATTTTAAAGATTTAGATTTTTAATATTCCCATCTGGCGTTATTAAGAAAAACACCTTTTCTGCTTTGTTACTTACTACTAATGCGGGAGTAGGCTCTGGCCCTTTTATAAGGGCTAAATGGATCTGATACATCACCTGTATAGCAGGTTCTGTGATGGTTGGATTTACTACAAAATCAAATTCCTTGTCTATCACGGGTAAGTAATGCCTTGTGACTTTTTTA
>JBDNFQ010000324.1:0-4857 GCA_041689715.1 Bacteroidia bacterium | reverse complement strand
GCCTTCATTGCCATTTCCCGTTAAATAAAAGGAATTTAGGGAATCTCTATAAGAAGTAGTTCCTTCTAAGACATTTATCTCATTTGTTCTTTTTTGTATTATGTTATTGTTGGCAAAATCTAACCAAATGTTTTTTCCAAAAATCCAAAGATTAGCTGCGTTAATAGTAGGATTGGTTTCGGGAACTTGAGCAACACTAACGATGCTCAGAGAAACTAGGAGATAAACGAATATGGACTTCAGATTACGAGGCACGGTGTAAAGATACTTGTAAATGCACTTATGTTGCATTTAGACTTATCCTACTCCGTCACAAACTTCCCTTTCATTCTGCCCCAGTGACCAGGATAAGAGCAGATAAACTCGTACTCACCTGCTGCTGGTGTGGTGAAGGTGAAATATACCGTCTCGCCCATAGGAGCAAGTGAAGAGTGAGCAAAGACTTGCTTGTCTTCTGGGTCTATGTAGGAGTTGTCTTTAAATTTTGACCCGCGTTGACCTACGTCTGCACCCGTTCCTTGTTCTACTATTACTATATTGTGAGGCATTATAGGATCTGTACCGGCGTTTTCTAGGGCTATAGTTATTTCCTTGTTAGCAGGTACGGCGAGCGTAGATACATCAAATCGCATTTCGGCCATGTTAGCACCTAGAGCCTGCACTAATATGGTGTCACTCGTATTTACAGGTGTTTTTGCTTCTATTGTTTCAGTTGGGCTTTCTTGTTCCTCTTCTTGAAACTGATTGCTGTTTCCTCCGCAGGCCCATAGTATGCTGCATATTGCTATTGTGTATATATATTTCATTACTTTTTAAATATTCCTTTTAGTTTGTCCTCTGCTTGTTTCTTTAGGTCTTCTTTCTTCTTATCTGCCTCTTGTTGCAGTTTTTCAGTTGCTTCTTTTTTACGCAGTGCTATCTCAGCTTCTAGTTTAGCTTTAGCTTCTTCTGCACGCTTTTTGGTCTCCTCTTTTATCTTATTCACCTCATCGGTAGCAAGTGCTTTTGCTTCTTCTTTTTTCTGAGCCACTTCATTAGTAACGGCGTCCTTAAGATTTTGTTTTAATGATTTTTTAATCTCTTTTAGATTAAATTTTCTCTCTGGTTTTTTGAAAGTGCTACCTATCTGTATAGCAAGATCCAGGAAATCTTTAGGGTTTAGTTGTAAGTTACTAAATTGAGTGCCTGCCGTTAATGCATTGAGAATATTCGTCTCATTTTTGATGTATGAGCTTGGTATGCTTAGCATTCCTTTGTAGTCTATAGAGCCGTCTAGTTTAGATATGCCGTCTATAGATAGCTTAGAGCTGTCTATAAATACGTCAAATGGCGACACGAAGAGTTTACCATTCTTGATATTAAACTTGACCATGAAATCTCTTAGCTTTTGCACGTTAAAATGGTTCGTACCTAGTTTAGTATCTATCCCTTTTAGGACTTCTAGTTTTTCCACTACTATTTTTTCTAAGCTCAATGAGCCGCCTAGGTTTATACTCTCTAGCTTAGGAGACATATCATTGTTTAATTCTGTAGCGATATTTAGCTTGGCAGTCGTCATAGCTTGTATTTGCTCAGCTATAGGTGCAAAAGCCCTTACTACTTTAAACTTACTGAGTAAGTCTGCTATTTTTAAATCAGAGTACGATATATCAAAATTGGCCAGTGGCTTAGTAACATCATATACATACGCACCTTCTAGGTTCAGCCTACCTCCTAGTAAATCAGTAGCCACATTATGCAGCTGAAGTGTGCGATTTTTTACACCAAATTTTCCGTTGAAGTTGGTCAGTTCCAAGTCGTCATAAATAAGTTTTTGTATAGATGTAGTGAGCTCCAAGTCTACGTTGCCCGGCACTTCTACTAGTGTCATCTCTATGGTTTCGTCATCTGTTTCGCTTTCAGATATAAAATCGTTGGCATTAAATCTAGAAGAAGTAAGTACTGCAGAGCCTGTGAGGGTTTGCTCGCTAAGTGCATAAGCAAAGAAGTTATCAAACGAGCCCGAAAAATTGATGTCGTTGTTGCCTACTTGCCCTTCAAAAACAGGGATATTTACACTTTGATTTTGTACTAAAACAGTGGCCGTTTTTACGTCCAAAACTTCGTTCATAGCAGTAGACTTATAATGGAGGTCTTGTACTTGTAAATCTCCTTTTGCTTTAAATTTATCTATGGCAGATGCACTAATGTCGTCTACTCTTCCTGCTATTTGTATGTCAGTGGTCAGATTACCAGAGAGTTCTGTGCCAGGCAGAGGAACTATCTTAGTAAGATTTGTCAGATCTATTTTTCCTTTAGCATCCATTTCTATCAGCATATTACCAAATAGGTCTTGCATCTTTAGTTTTAGGTCAAAAGGATCATTAGCCATTTTGAAATGCATCTTTGGAATATCTACTACAGTGCGGTCTGTATTGCCATCTAGGCTGTATACGTGCAAGTCTAGATTAATATCTTCTGCTGGTAAGGCTAGGTCTGGATACTTGAAATAGCCATTGTCTACTTGCAGTTTTAGGTCGTAGGCTGGGAATAGCTTATCATTCATAGTTCCTTTTAAAAAGGCATTCATTTTAGCAGCCCCTTTGGTCTGCATAGAAGCAAAGTCTGATGTATAGATAGCAGGTATGAGAGTAAGCAGCTGGTTCAGGTCCGAACTTACAGAGCTGGTCAATAAGTCAAATACCATATCCTCTTCTTGCAAGGCTATAGACCCAGTGAGTAGTGCTTGCAGTCCATTGATGGTTAGTTTATTATCTGGGAAAGAGTAGATGCTTTCTTTTAGATTAATTTCAATATCTCCACTTTGAGTTATTGCCCATTTATTGAGATACGCTACTTTATCATAAATCACTAGTGCCTCATCTACAGATGTGTTGGCTGCCAATATGAAATTCTCTGTATTGAAATTCCCAGACGACTTGTGGTTTAGTCCTTTGAGCTGTAAGTCTACTCCCGAGGCCACATCCAAATAGTCAAAAGTTGCATCTGTTATTTCTACCTTGGCCAACTCAAAGTTGAGTGCTTCAGATTCCTCAGTAGATGTAGTGGTATCTTTGAGCAAGTCCCAATTATAGGTGCTATCATTTAAAAATTCCATATGCAGGAATGGCTTGTTTAGGGCAATGGATTTAAAAACATACTTCTGCTCCTTATAGAACTTCATAAGGTCAAACGAAACCTCTAATTTGTCAGTAAATAGAAACGTATCATTACTAAAGGTGCTATCGTTGTTTATTAATGAGAGTTGATTTAGCGTTAGATTCAGATTTGGAAAAGACTTAAAAATATTAATTCCTACGTTGGGCGAAAAATCTAAAGTGGCAGTTAATTTTTTATTGGCTTCGTCTTTTACCATAGCTATGATCTTATCTTTAAATAAATAAGGTAAAAAAATAGCAGACCCTGCTAATAAGACAAATAAAATAGCGATGCTTAAAACGTATTTTTTCATAAGAACTGTTCCGTATATTACTAATGTTAGTGCAAGTTTACTACACCAAGTCTATACGCAACCAATACGTTGGTCGATTATCTAGTAAATTTTGAATGTAAAGGTCAATCCCCAATAGCCATAGCCATCATTAGTGTCGGAATAGGACCGTTGGCCTATTTGATTGCCTGGATTGGATAGTGTAGGAGCTACTTTGCCAGCAAGCTGTGGATAGCTTGTGCAAGTGCATCTCCGTCTGGATATAAATCTGTGCTCACATCATCTAGATAATCTGTAAAAATTTTGTTATAAGTATAAGAGAGGGATACAATAGTTTTTTGAGTAATATGTCTTTTTATAGAGGCTCCAAATGGGATTCCAAACATTACTTTTTTATATGCTAATCGATTCTCTCCATCTCTACCTATCACGTATTTTCCGCCATCTAAGGTCTGTCCACCAGTTCCTATTTCTCTTAGGTTATACCATTCGTTATCACCTTCTATTCTGCCTTGTGGGTTGAAATAGTAAATACTAGCTCCGGTGTGTATGCTGGGTAAAATTGTGCTTTTGAGTTTATACTTGTAGAAGCTATATTCTGCTAGTAGTGCTGCATCTAGTATGGTAGTTCTAAAACTCATATTTCTCTCGAAGTTAGTACCTCGTTGGTTTTTATTTTTATCGTCAAGTGGCTTATCCGATCCGGAAATAATCATACTGTTGGCACTTAGGTTAAAGGATAGTTTTTCTTTAGGCTGATATCCAAGTCTAAGGCCTAATGCTGGTCTAAAACTATGAGGATCAATACTTACTGTAGTACTATTTAAATCGCCGAAGTATACCGCATTACCTGCGAATATGCCATAGCTCCAATATTTTTCACGCTTGTGAACAAACGAGTCATTAAGATCTTTAAATCTGACAGATGTAGTTTCTGTAGGGTCAAAAACCACAAGGGTATCATCTGGACTCGCATCCAACTCATCTTTTATACTTAATTTGTCTATACTAGCAAAATTACTAGGAACATATGTACGTATTTGGGGATCTATTAATCCTTTTTTACCTATAGATAATATGGGCACATCCATACCGTCACTGTCGTAAAGTCCGTCTATTTCTAGATACCCTTCGTTCCCGTATTTTTTTAGCTTTTCGTTTATTACTATTCTCGCATATTGATTTCCCTCGCTCCATTTAATGCTAGCTTTTACTGGTACTGTGAGAATACTATCAGCCTGCAAATGGGTGAAGGTTACCTGAAAATTGCTGCCATCTAATACGGGCCTATTAAACCGCATTTCTATGTTTTTTATTTCGCCTTGGTATTTAGAGAAAATTGTGTTTTCGTTCAGCTGTTTTTCGTTTACCAAAACAGTATAAAAGTGACCATTGAGCGTTGTAGAAGGTCTCTCTAATATGTTGTT
>JBDNFQ010000323.1:0-3716 GCA_041689715.1 Bacteroidia bacterium | reverse complement strand
TGCCAGTGCGGAGTCTTTTAACTCCAAAATAAAGCTCTTTAGGGCTAACCTTAGAGGCGTATCTGATACTGACTTTTTCCTCTTTAGACTAAGTAAGCTTTTTGCCTAGCTCCCCATAAAATACAGCTGACCCCATTTTTCTTTTCCTTTGTACATATACAATGAAAAAGCAATTCCTAATTCTATTCGTGTTATTCTCCGCTTGTGCTAGTAAACAGCAAGTAAGCTACGTTACTGGCGTATCTAAAGCCACGATAGCTCTGCCAGAAGGTGCACGCAACGTCACCTTGCTTAATAGAGTTCGACTAGCCTACCCATACAATAAGAGTACTACAGTGCTAAATCCTAACAATCCTGATTTAGTAAACACTGCCTTCAATACCTTGAGAAGCTCTATTAAAAATCAAAGCTCTCTCCGTATCTTTAGTGAGTCTAACAACTATAAGTACAATGCGAATGGTTCATACCCCGGTGCACTAACTCTTTCAGATTTGAAACAAGTTGGTATGGGATCAGATTTGGTAATAGCTCTTGAGAAATTTAGCCAAAATATATCTGATACGTATACTATAGATATAAGACGAGAAAACTTAGGAAATAGCCCCTACCGGGAGGTAGACTTTTACATTGGTAAAAGAGTGATAAATGTGAGCCTTGGTTGGAAACTATACAATACAAAAACAGGTGAAATAGTAGATACTTGGGAAGAAAAAGACAAGTATTTTTATGAGTCTGAAGCAAGAACTAGAGCACGTGCCACACAGCTACTAGCAGCCAACTACAAACGTGAAATGCAAAACCTAGGAATGACCTACGGCAAGCGATATGCTGCTAGAATATCACCTACAGAACATCGCAGAACAGCATCGCTATATAGCGATGGCAATGAAGCATTGAAACAAGGTATACAAGCTGTACGAGGAGAGAACTGGGACGAGGCACAAACCATATGGGAACGTGGCCTAAAAAGAGAAGATAAACGTCGTAAAAAAGCTATGCTTCTACATAATCTAGCCATAAACTAAGAACGACAAGGCAATACAGACGAAGCCAAAAGACTAGCGGCAAAAGCAGCTGACCAACATCCACTCGGAGTGAAAACTCAGAGTATTGTTGGTTTTGCACCGGCTGCATACTAGCTCATCTGCCAACTATCAAACTCCGGCAATTCCTTTTTAAAAGCAGAAACTCAAGGTCATACAAAGCACGAGAGATTAAAAAGTTCTTTGAGCTATGTAGATATGAATGCGATGGAGATGTGGAGATGAAATAGGGAAATTTCACATTGCAAATCCACTCACTCTTTCCCATATTTAGCATAACTTCGTTAATATTGAATGATACTGGATTATTAGCCTATCTGTTCGTAGGTTTGATAGACTCGTTTCAAATAGTATATGCATCCCAACTATCGTACACCTAAAAATATATTTCAGTCCATAAAGTCTTGATATACCAATAAAACAGATGGATACCGAATAAATATTTATTTTTCCAATATGCCCAAAATAGGGTGTGTTAAAATTTTATTCTTGGGAATCATAAAATAGAATTAAAAAAAGGTAGCAAAACTTGTTTATGTTTATGTTTATGTTCACGTTTGCACACTGAAAAAAACTATATTAATAACGGCCATTCTGATGATATTAGTGTCATCAAACGTTTTGGCAAACAAAAATGAAAAAGCTGTGGAGCGTAAATCTGAAGTCGTTAAGCAGGGCGGTTTATTCAATCACTACGGAACCGTTAAACCTAGACCAACTCTAACTGATGACGATGGAAATACTACGGACAAATTAGATTGTCTAGGACTAGGTACTAAAAAATGCTCTTGGCCTGGCGGTGATCCTGCTGCTGGCAACATAGTTTACGTACCAAATCTGGATAACTACACAGATGCTAATAATAAAAATTTTATCCTAAACTATGTGATTAATCAAGTTGATATTCTAAGCAACTATTCGGGTTTTGTTGTTCTCCCAGACGGACAGACTTTCTCGTGGATCTCAACAACCAATACTGAATTTATAACTATAACCTATAATTAAAATATTATGAAAAAATTAATTCTCACATTACTATTGCCTCTTTTTACTATAAGTGCTTTTGGGTTTATGACGATTGACCGTGATGAACGAAAAAACTTTTACAAAACAGTTAAAGAAGGTCACTCCGTTGACGATGATGGAGTAGATGCATATACCATTGATTGCTGGGGGCTAGGACTTACTACCTGCAAATACACAGTATACAACCCGCCAAGTGGTAGTACTGTAACCATATACAACCCTTCTGAGCCAATTACAAGTCCAAATAATCGTAATTTTATTTTAGAATACGTTTTAAATGAGGTTGATGTAAATTTCAATTATCAAGGGACGTTTGTACTGCCTACTGGAGAAATACTTCAATGGATGTCTACTCAAACTGGAGAGCACATTCAAGTTGATCTTGTATGATACGTAAAATAAAATTTGAGGCTCAAAAATTTATACTTTTGAGCCTTTTTTTATTTATATTCTTAACTGGGAATGGCCAAAATGATGTTATAACGTATGACAGTAGTCTTAACTTAGAAATAGCCTCGACGGGGTTTTATAGACAAAGCATCCTATCAGAAACCTCTCAAGATAGGCTCCACTTTCTTAAAATGAACAGTAACTTTCCACATAAATTAGACTACATTCTATCCCCACAAAAAACCCTTCAATTATACTCCTATGACTACTCCAACAGCTCTACAGACTCCACAACAATACAATTTGACACACTAAAAAATTTTAAAAGAGACTATTTACTATCATTCTCAGCTTGGGGTGAAAAAATTGCGTTTCTTGTCAATCAAAATTTACTTATTTATAATTTAAAAGATAGTACTCTCTCTAAACATAACCTGAACTATGATTATGAAAAAATAAAATTTGTAAATGACAGTCTACTAATAATGCACACTTTATATAACTATAATGACCGTGATCAAAAAGAAAAAGTTATTCTAACAAACTATAATATTAATACTCACCAATCAAATTCTATATTTCCACAATTTCACAATATAGAATTTAGTGTCCTGCCAGGTAATTGGATTTCGGTTTCATCTAGCTCTATACTTATGAGTCAATCCACAGAATACAAAATTATAGAGTACGACTTTAATTTAAACATTAAACAAATAATTATTGACTCCACTACAACCATTACCCCAACTAAAAAAACACAAATAAACAGTAAAAATGATTTTGAAACTTTAAGAAACCTGGACGACTCAGTTGAAAGAATTGTAAATATATTTTTATTAACCGATACTACGTTTGCAATCCTTAGAAAAACACCCTCGGGACAAGACTCCATTAGATTACTAGACTTATGGCATACTGGTGAATCTACCAGGAAAGTGGGAAGTCATATTATTCCAATAAAAAGTGTTAAAAATCTTGATTATATAAGTAAGAGAAATTTACCCCTTAACTTCCTTCTTTTAAATACTAATTTTTATAGTCTGGGTGAATCGATATATGAACTTAGAGTCCAATACTACCCCCTAATGATGAATGTGTCAAAAATTGAATATCTAAAAACTTTAAAGGACTATAGAAACAATAATCTACCAACAATAGGAATTAAAAAATATGAAACTCATTTTTAGTATTCTATGTCTCTTTGCAGCTATTAAACCTTGCACATATAAGGTTTTGGATAGCACAGAAAATTTTGCA
>JBDNFQ010000322.1:0-9515 GCA_041689715.1 Bacteroidia bacterium | reverse complement strand
GTCGGGGCGTTGTCACTTCGAGTGATTTTGCATCAGCAAAATTTTACCGAGAAGTGAACAAGCGTCTTCGCGATTGCCTTTCAGTTGTCGGGGCGTTGTCACTTCGAGTGATTTTGCATCAGCAAAATTTTACCGAGAAGTAAACAACTAGTATTCCGTAACTTGTATTCTATATTTGTAAAGCATGAAAGAGCACCTCTATTTTGTTTACATACTTCTCTGTAGTGATGACACTTATTATACCGGTGTCACAAACAACATAAATAGAAGAGAGAAAGAACATTTAGAAGGGTATAACGAGTCATCCTACACCCATTATCGTCAACCAACACTTTTAGTTTATCAAGAGGAGTTTCAATACATTGACAAAGCGATAGCAAGAGAAAAACAATTAAAGAAATGGTCTCAAGCTAAGAAGCGGGCTTTAATAACTGATTACGCGGATAGACTACCACTATTTTCAAAGAAGAAGTTTGAGTGACTCCATCTGTACCTTGTCTTATTCCTCGATACAAAATCATCTGTGATGCTTTCACTCGAAATGACAAGGAGCCAATAAGAAATTCAGTTAAGCGATGTTGTCAGTTCGAGTGATTTTGCTTCTGCAAAATTGTACCGAGAACTGAACAAGAAAGCAGACTGCCAGATATCTCTGATACGCAGCTTGTTTCATTTACCCTTGCCTGCGGCAGGCAGGGAGAACTATATCCTACTTTGATATGTATATAACTCGTAGTAGCGTCCTTTAGCATCTAGTAGCTCTTGGTGTTTACCTCGCTCTGCTATGTGTCCGTCTTCTATCACAAGAATTTGATCTGCTTGCTGTATAGTACTGAGCCTGTGTGCTATCACAAAAGTAGTTCTATCCTTCATCAATACGTTTAGACTTTTCTGGATAAAACTCTCACTCTCAGTATCTAGGTTAGAGGTAGCCTCATCTAAGATAATCACTTTAGGATCTGCCAACAATGCCCTTGCTATAGAGATACGTTGTCGTTGACCACCGCTTAGTTTTACTCCTCGTTCCCCTATCACAGTCTCTAGTCCATCCTCAAATCTATCTGTAAACTCATCTACATACGCCCCTTTTACAGCAGCTTGTACTTGCTCTTCTGTAGCATCTGGTCTTGGGAAAAGGATATTTTCTCTGATCGTGCCTTCGTATAAGAAATCATCTTGCAGGACCACTCCTAGATGTTGTCTAAAACTACTGAGATTAACGTGAGCTAGATCTTTACCATCCATAGTCACCTTACCACTCACTGGATTAAGAAATGTAGCTGCCAGACCAGCTATAGTAGACTTACCACTACCACTGCTGCCTACCAGTGCCGTTACGCTTCCTGCATTGGCTTCAAAACTAATATCACGCAAAACGTCTTTATCATCTTCGTAACTGAAACCTACATTATCAAATACCATGTTTCCTTGAATATCTTCTAGTATCACGTTCCGAACCTCAGGGTCATCTTCTTCGGTCATATTCATCAGTTCCTGCGTACGATCTAGTCCTGCAAGAGCTTCGGTAAGTTGACTTCCTATATTACTCATCTGCACTATGGGTGCCACCATAAAACCTAGGAACAATAGAAATGAAATCAAGTCTCCAGCAGTCATAGTTCCCATCATAATGAAGTAGCCACCCATACCCATGATACCTACCGTAGCCATACCAAGTAAGAAAGTACTGGAGCTAGTCATAAGAGCTGTTGCTGTCAGACTCTTTTTTACGTTTTGATACAATCTATCTACTCCCTCCTCGAAGGTTCTATTTTCTTGATTCTCTGCATTGAAACCTTTGATAACACGCACACCGTTAAGCGTTTCGGTTAGTCTACCGGTTACTTCTGCGTTTATTTTTCCGCGTTCGCGGAAGATAGGGCGTATATACCCAAAGGCTTTTAAAGCTATGAACCCGAATAGTCCTACAGGTAAGAAAACAAAGAGCGTCATCATTGCATTGATTTTAATCAGAAATACAAATGCTACTATAGCTGTCACCGTACCGCCTATCAGCTGCACTAATCCAGTACCTACTAGGTTTCTTACACCTTCTACATCATTCATCACACGGCTTACTAGTGCTCCGCTTTTATTATTGTCAAAGAAAGAAATAGGTAACGTAAGCAACTTTTTCTGTACCTGAGCACGCAGTTGAGCTATAAGCAGTTGAGCTTCTACGCTAAGCAGCCTGGTGAGTACAAAGGAAGTAGTAGCTTGTATCAATATAGCACCTGCTACCAAAAAGATAAGTTTCCAAAGTTCTGCCATATCTCCACTTGGCACTACTACGTCCAAGAGGTTTTTAGTTTCGTAAGGCAATACAAGACCTGACAAACTGCGGATAACGATAAACACTAAACCTATACTCAACATTTTACGTCTTGGCCATACGTATTCTTTTAAGGCCCACTTGAGGGACACTTTTTTCTTACTCATAACGCACTAATTGCTAAAAGCAAGCCAAAGCAAAAGGGTGACTTATCGGCAGTTTTAAAAGCTTAATTCTCAATTTAAAATGAAAACTTTTTGAGGCATAAAATCTATGAACTACAAAAATATATCGGCATTTATATTCTATAAAAGAACCCGGAGATAGCAGCTTACTAACTATGATCAGCAGTGTATTTTCATTGTTAAAATCCATCTCATAATGACATTACTATTATTATACACTTTAAATAAACGTATTTGTTTACTATTATTTTGTTAAATAAACGTATTTGTTTAAATATATTGTATAAACTCAATGTATTCGTTTACTTTTGTGGTGTTATGAGAGATAAGAGAAGACTAATAATAGAGCAAATGGATGCTAAACTACAGCCATTTGTCACCTTAAAAAATGCGATCAATCCTACCAGAGGATGGATACACAGCATACGCACGTCTCTTAATATGACACTAGCACAGCTAGGCAAGCGACTAAGCATGACACAGCAAGGTGCCAAAAAAATAGAAGAGCGTGAAGCAGAAGGAGGCATTACCCTAAATACACTAAAGGAAGTAGCTGCCGCTATGGATATGCAACTTGTATATGGTTTTGTGCCGAGAGATGGCAGCCTAGAGGCCCTCATAAATAAGAGAGCCAAAGCACTTGCTACAGAAATAATAGCGAGCACCCATCATAACATGGTGCTAGAGAACCAAGCTGTATATGGCAATAACCTCACTGACCCTATCACTAAGATGGCAAGCAATCTGGCACAGGAAGTACCTAAAGGTTTATGGGACTAGACCTAAATCCCCAGTATGGTCAAACCGAGCTATCTCAGGAAGAAATAGAAGGGCTAATCCCTGCCTACATTACGACTAACGCAGAGCTAAATTATTTTGAACAAACCAATATAAACGAAGCTCTGCTTTGGTTGATTTCTCAAAAACCAACCACCGAAAACATAATCGAACTCAACTTTATAACAAGGCTTCACAAAAAGATGTACGGGGATACTTGGAAATGGGCGGGCACTTTTCGTACCACAGATAAGAACATAGGCATCTCAAGGGCTACGATACCTATAGAATTAAAAAAACTAATAGACGATGCTCATTTTTGGGTCAGTAATAAAGTATATGAACCTGCTGAAATTGCTATTCGCGTAAAGCACAGAATCGTATCTATTCATTGTTTTTTCAATGGGAATGGCAGGCACTCACGACTTCTAGCCGATACTATCATTCAAAAAGGTTTTGGACTCCCAAAATTTACTTGGGGAGCTATTGCGTATACCGATCACAAAAGTCTTAGGAAGGCATATCTACAAGCTTTGAGAGAGGCCGATATAGGAAACATTATGTCGTTATTATCTTTTGCTATGAGCTAGTAACCTGATTCGACTATTCTTTTGAGATGCAGATTTTCATAAAACCTTGGAGGAGAGAGGTTTTAGTGCAGATATAGCGAGCTATATCAAGATAAAACGACGATGATCACGAGGTTTTATGGACAAAACAGGTCGATTACACATTTAAATAGCCATTTTCTTCCTAAAACTGTCTTGGAATAGCTCGCTATTCCTGTACCATTTTCACTCGAAACTCACTACTTAAATATGTTCTGAATCCATAATAATAATCGAACTCAGGTTTTAAGCACCTGCTTACATTTCCAAAGCTAAAAATTTAGCTGTATAACCTACTTTAGATTTTACTACTTCCTCTGGGGTGCCTGTAATGAGCACTTCACCACCACCATGGCCTCCCTCAGGACCTATGTCTATCATATAGTCAGCCACTTTTACTACGTCCAGATTATGCTCTATCACCAATACTGTATTCCCTAGTTCCACTAAGTTTTGCAGCACTTCTAGTAGTACATTTATATCCTCAAAATGTAGTCCTGTGGTTGGCTCATCGAGTATATAGAATGTTTGTCCAGTGCTTATTTTACCCAGTTCACTAGCCAATTTTACTCGTTGTGCTTCTCCTCCAGATATAGTCGTACTACTTTGTCCTAAAGTGATATAACCTAGACCTACGTCATTTAGTGCTTTTATTTTTCGGTAAATACTAGGTACCGCTTCAAAGAACACTACGGCTTCTTCCACCGTCATATTGAGCACATCACTGATGCTCTTATTTTTGTATCGTATCTCTAGTGTTTCTCTGTTGTAACGTCTACCTGAACAGGTTTCGCACTCTACTAGCAAGTCTGGCAAGAAGTTCATTTCTATTACCTTCTGGCCTCCTCCTCTGCACGTCTCACATCTACCTCCCTTTACATTGAAGCTAAATCTACCCGGTTTGTAGCCGCGTATCTTGCTTTCTCCTATCTCAGCATACAGGTTTCTGATATCTGAGAAAAAGCCTACATAAGTGGCAGGATTACTTCGTGGAGTACGCCCTATTGGTGACTGGTCTATAGTGATAACTTTGTCTAGATGCTCTAGCCCCGTCACCTTTTCATACGGCAAAGGTTTTTTCTTGCTGTTGTAGATATACTCAGATAGTATAGGGTGCAGTGTTTCGTTTATCAGACTACTCTTACCACTTCCACTCACGCCAGTTACCGCTATGAATTTACCTAAAGGAAAATCCACGGTTATATTTTTTAGATTATGACCTTTACAACCGCTGAGCGTTAGTTTATTACCATTGCCTTTTCTACGCTTTTTGGGCACTTCTATCTTTCGCTGGCCACCGAGGTAGTCAGAAGTTACTGTGCCATTATTTTTGATGTCTTCCCACTTTCCTGCAGCCACTATCTCTCCACCATTCTTACCCGCTTTTGGACCTATATCTACTACATAGTCGCTCTCTATAATCATATCGCGGTCGTGCTCCACTACTATTACAGAGTTTCCTATATCTCGTAGTTCTTTTAGGGAGTTAATCAATCGTTTATTATCTCGCTGATGCAATCCTATACTTGGCTCATCTAAGATATACAGAACTTCCTCTAATTTTGAGCCTATTTGCGTAGCGAGTCTGATTCGCTGAGCTTCACCTCCACTCAGGGTTTTGGCACTATTATTTAGTGATAGATAAGACAGACCTACATCTACTAAAAACTTTACACGTTCGCTTATTTCTTTTATAACCTCACTGGCTATGGTAAGCTGACGGGCAGTCATAGTCTCACTGGCTGTCTGCAGCCACTCATACAGTTCGCCTATACTTTTATTACTTAGATCGGCAATATTTATCTCCCCTATGCGGTAGGACAAGGCTTCTTTATTTAGTCTACCTCCACCGCATGTAGGGCATGGTATTACTGTCATAAACTCATCTGCCCATCTATTGAGTGTACCAAAACTTTTCTCATGATATGCCTCCATTAGCGAGGGTATCAGTCCTTTCCACTTGGTTTCGTACGTTTGTTTATAACCAGAGCTCCCACGATATTCAACCTCAAATCTCTCATCCGTGCCCTGTAATATTAACTCTAGAATATCCTTGGGCATCTCGGCTATAGGCTTAGACATACTGAACTTTAGCTTTTTACTCATTGCCTTTAGCTGCGTAAAAGTCCAATTGTCTTTTATATCTCCGAGTGGAGCAAATCCACCTTTATTGATACTTAGTTTAGGATTAGGTATCAAATCCTCCTTCAATATGTCTGAGCTCGTACCTAGACCATCACATGTAGTACATGCACCATAAGGTGAGTTAAAGGAAAATAGATTAGGCTGTGGCTCATTATATGAGAGTCCTGTTTCTACATCCATCAGATACTTACTGAAATGAGTAAGCTCATTGGTCTCTGGATTAAGTATACTCACTACACCTTTCCCCATTTTTATGGCAGAGCGTATAGAGTCTGTCACTCGCAGACTACCTGCATCTTCTGGTGCTATACGGTCTATTACAAGGTCAATATCATGTATTTTATAGCGGTCTAGCTGCATCCCAGGCTCTATATCCGTCAGCTTGCCGTCTACCCACACTTTGGTGTATCCACGCTTTCTATACTGTTCAAAAAGCTCTCTGTAATGTCCTTTTCTACCTTTGACTAATGGAGCTAGTATCACCATCTTTTGTAGACTAAATTTATCATTCACCGAGTCGATAATCTCCTGCTCCGTATAGCTTTTCATCTTATTGCCACTCAAATAGGAGTACGCATCGCCCGCTCTAGCAAAGAGTAGTCTAAGGAAATCATATACCTCTGTGATAGTACCTACGGTACTTCTAGGATTTTTACTTACTGTTTTTTGCTCTATGGCTATTACAGGACTTAGGCCTTCTATTTTATCTACATCTGGCCGTTTCATATCACCTACGAACTGGCGAGCATACGCTGAGAAGGTATCCATGTATCTTCTTTGGCCTTCGGCAAAAAGAGTATCAAAAGCCAGACTCGACTTGCCGCTACCACTTAATCCTGTGAATACCACTAGCTTATGTCTTGGTATTTCAAGGTCTATATTCTTAAGATTGTGCTCTCTAGCACCTATTATTTTTATGGTATCTTGCTCGTTGATAATTGAAATTAATTGAAGTTTGCAAAGGTACTTAAATCAGTCATAAGTAGACTATGAATAGTACCTCTGTGTAACACGTTTATCGTCTTTATAGTTTCACATAAAAATCAAGAAAATTTACTGCATTTTATCTTTTAATTTGTACTACAATACATCTACCTTGAAAAACAAATATTCAGACCTAATTGATCAAACATTTAACTTCCCTACGGAGGAGTTTCATACCAATAAAGAAGGGGAACTACAGTACCGAGACATTCCGTTAATGAACTTGGCAAAAAAGTACGGAACCCCTTTTCGATTCAGTTATTTACCCAAGATATCTGAGAACATTCAGAAAGCTAAGTTCTGGTTTGCGGACGCTTTTGCAGAGCATAACTACAATGGCACATATAACTACTGCTACTGTACAAAAAGCTCTCACTATAAGTACGTTATAGAGGAGGGGTTAAAAAATGACATTCATCTTGAGACGTCTTCTGCCTTTGATCTTGATCTGATAAAAAAACTACATAGCGAAGGGCTCCTCCCCAAGGATAGATTTATCATTTGCAATGGGTTTAAAACAGATTTATATATTGATAAAATAATTGAACTCATAGACATGGGATTTGATAATCTGCACGTAGTACTAGACAATACACGTGAGTTTCATTTACTGAAAGGGCGTACAGAGAAAAAGATAAACCTTGGCATACGCATAGCGGCCGAAGAGGAACCGAAATTTGAGTTTTACACCTCTAGATTAGGAATAGGGTATAAATACATTGTACCGTTCTACGAAGATCTTATTAAAAACGAACCTAACATGGAGCTCAAAATGCTTCACTTCTTTATCAATACGGGCATACGCGACACTGCATATTATTGGAATGAGTTGCGTAAATGCTTAAATGTTTATGCTAAGCTAAAAGACGTGTGTGACACTGTAGACTCCCTAAACATAGGCGGCGGATTCCCCATCAAACGTAGCCTAAACTTTAGCTACGACTATGCCTACATGATACGAGAAATAGTAGGCCAAATAAAACAAGAATGCACTGATAAAAACGTCAGAGAACCTCATATTTTTACTGAATTTGGCAGCTATACAGTAGGTGAGAGTGGTGGAACTGTGTATAAAATAATTCACCAAAAAAGACAAAACGATAGAGAGCGGTGGAATATGATAGACGGCTCATTTATGACCACACTACCCGACGCTTGGGCTATAAGTGAGCGATTTATTTTACTACCGCTAAACAAGTGGAACGAAAGCTATGAGCGAGTGTTACTCGGTGGCCTAACTTGCGATAGCGACGATTACTATAACAGTGAGCAGCACGTAAATGCTATCTACTTACCTACTATAGAAGACGACGACGAAGAACCTTTATACATTGGATTCTTTAATACAGGGGCCTATCAAGAGAGCCTTAGTGGCCAGGGAGGAATAAAACACTGTCTTATCCCCAGTCCAAAGAAAATTTTACTGTACAAAGATGCAGAAGGCAATATAATAGATGAACTATTTGCAGAAGAACAAAACGTAGAGAGTATGATGAAAATACTCGGGTATTAAGTTTGAGTAACAAAATTATTAGCTAAAAATAAGAAGATGAGTAAACCAATCAGCGATTTCATAGATAAGTATTTCTTACATTTTAACGCGGCAGCATTAGTAGACGCGGCAGATGAGTACAATGCTCAACTAGCCAAAGGAAACAAAATGATGATTACCCTGGCAGGTGCTATGAGTACTGCAGAAATGGGCAAAATACTGGCCGAAATGATACGCCAAGATAAGGTGCATATCATAAGTTGCACAGGTGCTAATCTGGAAGAAGATGTGATGAACCTTGTAGCACACGACCACTATGAGCGTATTCCTAACTACCGTGACCTAACACCCCAGCAAGAGCAAGAATTATTAGACAGACACCTCAATAGAGTCACAGATACTTGTATCCCAGAGGAAGAAGCTTTCAGAAGACTCCAGGGTAATATAGAACGATTTTGGAAAGAAGCCGAGGCTAAAGATGAGCGTTTCCTACCTCACGAATACATGTACCAGATGTTACTTGATGGCTGCTTAGAAGAGTATTACCAGATAGACCCAAAAGACAGCTGGCTTCTTGCCGCCGCCGAAAAAAATCTACCGATGGTGGTTCCAGGTTGGGAAGACAGTACTATGGGAAACATCTTTGCAGGAAATTGCATATTAGGCAATCTAAAACCTAGCACTATGAAAAGCGGCATAGAGTATATGACTTTCTTAGCCGATTGGTACACCGACTTTACTAAGGACAAAGGACTTGGTTTCTTTCAAATAGGTGGAGGTATAGCAGGTGATTTCCCGATATGTGTAGTACCTATGCTAGAGCAAGATCTAGAACGCACCACTCCTCTATGGAGCTACTTCTGCCAAATAAGTGATAGTACTACTAGTTATGGATCCTATTCTGGAGCTGTGCCCAATGAAAAAATTACGTGGGGCAAATTAGCTATAGACACACCTAAATACATAATAGAAAGTGACGCTACGATAGTAGCTCCTCTCGTATTTGCTAAGATATTAGGGTGGTAAGAATAGCGGGTTTGCTGACTTTTTTT
>JBDNFQ010000321.1:0-2583 GCA_041689715.1 Bacteroidia bacterium | reverse complement strand
GTACTCGCAGGAAAGAGCTTTTTATAGTTATGACGAAGCTCAAAGTCATTACAATATGATTCCACACTCTGTCTATAAGTGGAGAAATGGCTCTATCAATACAACACAAGAGACAAGACAAGTTCAAAAGTATTTTCCTAATGATGGTGTAGTCCTAGAACGCAGCCAGAGAGCATACCCAGGTGTGGGTGGCCGTGTGGATAAACTAGAGGGGGACAACCATTTCCAAGAGCGAAACAGTCCAGAAGCTGAAAGAGTGATGAAGAGATTATATCTTGGAGGTCCTTTCGGCTATTATGATCCATTTTTTGCAACTCCAGAGCTATAATAAGATGATAAAATTTATAATTTCACTAATGCTTGCAGCCAACCTAGTTGGCTGCAAGCCTAATGAATGGCCGCCTCTGACCAATCCTCCAGTTGCTCAGTCTCCTAGTATTTGGAAAAAATCACTAGAAAAAAGTGGATTAACAAGTACTCCTCATTTTTATAAAGGTAACATTATATTTGGTCATCCTGCCAAAGAGACAAATAATTACCTAGTTTACTGCCTAAATGCAGAAACGGGTGACAGTATTTGGGAAACAAGAATTATAACTCCGTTTGAATTTGACCCTTTTGCTGGTCAAATGTCTCTGTTATATGAGGACAAATTAATTCTATCTACATCAAAAAGAATGTTTATTCTAAACGTTGGGAACGGTGAAATTTTATGGAATTATACTGACCCTAATAATTATGGTGGCGTATGTATCATTGATAATTATATATATATAGCGGATGGAGTACTTAGAGAAACAAGTACGATGTATCGTTTTGATATCAATACAGGTACGAAAGAAGAATTGTTTACTATCAGTCATGGCATTAATGAGCCTGGAAAGGATTTTACCCCCTTTTTAATGATGCCCGTAAAATGGATGCATCAAAACGGTGACGAGATATTGGTCTTACAAAATCGCTCCTATGGATATGACAAGATTGGGCCTGATGGAATGAATGGGTACAGCAAGATGGATCTGATGGCGTACAACCTTTCGGCAGACAGCTTATTGTGGTATCGGTATGAAGTCGATAACTTTAGTAGCGGTGCTCGCCCCGCTATAGATGGGAACAAGGTATATTTTTATGGCGATAGACACGCCTATTGCATCAATCCATTGAATGGCGAGACCAAATGGAAGTACTTTATTGGTAACGGCCCTGAAGATGATTTCAATACGGCAAACATCCTCATAGTAAACGATAAACTCATCGTAAAACCCGATAATGATGCTATGCACGCAGTAAATAAAGAAACTGGTGAAAGAATCTGGCTCAATGAGAATACCGCATCTATGCCGGGTCTACTTACTGTTCGTAATGACACCATCTGGTTTAGTAGTGGAGGAGTGTTAGCTATAGATGCCAACACTGGTAAAACGCTAATAGATCAGTACAAAGCATCAGAAGGTTCTTGGATATTTCCTGTTGCTTTTCACCCCACCAATGGTCATATCTATACTAGCGATGCAACGAGCTTTTATTGCCTTGACCCAAAGTACATGAAATAAGAAAGGCTAATCACCAACACTATGTATACGTAATGCCGCTTTTATACCTGTTATAAGGGCGGCACTTACGCATACACAAATCGGAGTTTAATCACCTCAATTCAACTTATTATTCGATATCTTTAAATGAGTGAAGATGAAAAAACTAAAAACGACACAACTTCATTAATATTATCAGTAATAGCATTGCTGCTTTTAGTATCAGCAAGATATGAAGCTTAAAACTCGTAAGCCAGAGCCAAAGTAAGACCAAAGGTTCTATACCGCTGGGTACTACCATCTAGTATGGTAAAATTACTCAATGCTTGAAAATGAGATTGGACATACACGTGATCTAGTGGGTAGTTTTTATCTTTCTTGCCTAGTTTAAACGAGAGGCCTATTTCCTGTATTAGATTTATACTGCTATAGTTAGATACTGCATCCGAAGTAAAAACAGCAGTGGTTCTATTCGAAAGATTAGATCCATAAGTGTTTGTCTCACCATTTGCATCTACATCATAAGCTCCTAGAAACTCAGTCCCAATACATGCACTTACAAATACCCTACGATCCATAGGAGTACTAAACCGTGCCATTAGTCTTAGCCCTAGTAGCGAGCTATTCACATTTATATTCGTATACAATCTAGAGAATGAATCTTGTACTATTCCAGAATTAGAGTAGTACGTATCATAATAATCAGTCCCTTGCAGTAGACTGGTCTCTAGGTATACCGCCTTCCTATTTTCGAACTTAAACCCTACTCTATACTCGCTAAAAACCCTATTTAAACTAGTGCCATAACTCCCCGTGATAGCAAGATCTTGCTCTGGAAAAAACTTACTCATTGTTTTATTAGGCACTCGCTGCCCACTGTTAAAATTGAAACCAACTCCTACATTACTAAGAGTTAACTGACCAAAAGAAACGGAACAAAAACAAAGTAATAATGCGGTAATTAGTAATTTCATATGTGTTTTCTTACTAGATCGAATATCAGTAAAATCTATTAGAATAAATACCAATATTTATCCATGAGGTACACCAT
>JBDNFQ010000320.1:0-1241 GCA_041689715.1 Bacteroidia bacterium | reverse complement strand
GTAATTAGAAGGAACTCTTTCTAGAGTCTCTATTGCTTCTATAATCTTAAATACTTTATTCTGTACTTTGGAGGGTTGAGCTTTCAAAAAATCTTCAAAGTGATTTTGATAAGCTATGACCTTCCTGATTTTTTTCACAATCAAAGGTAACTTTAAAGTTACTATTACGCAAGTCTCAGTTGAAATTTTATTTTTAGCTTGATGTCAAGCTGAGTATCATTCAGTTGAATGATAAACCATAGGCTACACCTCCGCCACAATCACCAAATTAGGTTCGAAAACCACGTTGTGCCATGTGCGAGCGGTACAGAAAAGCACAATCTTCTTGAATGTTTTGTATTTCCACCAGCCTATTTTACGGATAGCTTCTTTTAGCGGTTGGGTATTGCGTAACAGCCCACCAAATACTTCTACCTTACCAAAACCCACAGCACTAGTCACTTGCAGTGCAGAGCTTTTGTTTAGGAATACTTCGTGGCTTATATCTCCGTAGGCATATACGCTTGTCTGTGGAGCGTCCATATTAGGTGTTCTAAAAATGGCTTTACCTCCAGGATTTAAGCTCTTTTTTACATTCAGCAAAAAGTCGATTAGTTCGTCTTTAGTGAAATGCTCTATAATATCTAAGCCTATAATTATGTCAGCTTTTTCTCCCTTGCTAAAAAATTCTTCTATGCTACTATGGTGCACATTATCCATTCCTAGGGTATGAGCTACATCTACTTGCTCTTGGCTTATGTCATAACCCACCACATTAGTATATCCTGCATTCATTGCTGGTTTTACAAAGGTTCCAAATCCGCAGCCTAAATCTACTATACGCACATCTTTATTAGAAGGCAAGAGGTGTATCAATTCGGCACTGTTATGGCTGGTTTGCTCGGCGAGCATTCCTTCATAATCGCGGGCTTGTTTATTTACCTGATTGGTAAAATAGTTGTTATAAATGGTGTCTCTGTACTTGAGCATTGATGCGTGCAAATTTATGCACTTTAATTTAATAACGGACGCCTCAGACATGGTATGGGATTTATGAGTTTAAGGCACAAAGCATTGTTTTAGCCATCGCTAAGGCAATTTTTTATAACGAAGAAATAAGAAAGTTCGGACGATGTATCGTCGTATTCTTTTGGCTTATAATGTATCGGACTATTTTTGCTCGATGCTCAAGAGTTATATGCATAAAAACTGGATAGAGGCAGGTTGCGATGAGGCGGGCCGTGGATGCTTAGCCGGACCTG
>JBDNFQ010000319.1:0-3209 GCA_041689715.1 Bacteroidia bacterium | reverse complement strand
GTAAAAATAAAATGTCTGTACTTAATGCTGTTAGAAACAAAATCATAGCACGAGTTTGCAGTGTTGTCAATAATAAAAAAATGTACGAAACTAATTTGGTTTTGTCATAGAAATCAGGATGACACAGGGTACCATGAATATCCTCGACCTATTGTCACCCTGCATGTCCGCCGTGTTGGAAGTGTTTTTTATGTATTGAAACGGAATAAAAAAATCTACCGAAGGGCGAACAACATTCCACTACATTTGTTTCACTAACAAATGCTTCTCAAACTCGCTTGGCGAAATATATTTAGAAATAAACGTAGAAGTTTAATCACCACGTCATCCATCATTTTCGCAGTACTTTTTGCTGTATTTATGCGGAGTATTCAGTTTGGGGCATATGGCAATATGCTAGACAATATAGTCAGCAGCTATATCGGTTATATACAGGTACACAACAAAGGATTTTGGGAAGAAAGAACTATAGACAATAGCTTCACTTTAAAAGAGATAGAGCACCTGACCTCCACAGAGAACATCACCTATCTGAGCCCAAGAATAGAAGGGTTTGCATTAGCCTCCTTCCAAGATGAATCTAAACCCGTAGCACTGCTCGGACTGGATGCTGCTATCGAAAAAGAACACATAAACTTAGACAGAAAAGTAGTGGAAGGCCACTATTTCTCAGAAGAGCACAAAGGTCTTCTAGTAGGCAAAAGCCTACGAGATATAATGAAACTAAAGCTAGGGGATACCCTTGTATTTCTCGGGCAAGGATACCAAGGTTCTATGGCCAGTGGTTCCTACCCTATTGTGGGTTTCATAGACCTAAAAACTCCTGAACTCAACAAGCGAACAGTGATTATGAATCTGGATCAAGCTCAAGAACTCTTTGCTCTATCTGGCCTTATCACCACAGCACTGGTTGGCATAGATGGAGACGACTGGCAAGGAGCTCAGCAAGAAGTGATAGCAGCAATAGATACCAATGCTCTAGAGGTAATGAACTGGCAAGAAATGCTCCCTGAACTCCAGCAACTAATTAGTGTAGATAAGGCGGGAGGCACATTTGTACTCATGATTTTGTACAGCATAATCACCTTTAGTCTCTTTGGCACAGTGCTAATGCTTACCGAGGAGCGTAGCTTTGAGTACGGGGTATTAATAGCTATAGGAATGGGAAAGAATAAAATCATTCAAGTCGCAATTCTTGAGACTATTCTGATGGCTATAGCAGGAGTAATAGCAGGTCTAGTTCTGGCTTTTCCGGTTGTACTCTACTTCAATATTAATCCTATAAACCTAAGTGGACAGATGCAGGAAGTAGTAGAGAAATTTGGCTTTGAAGCCTTAATACCCACTTCCCTAGATCCTAGCATAGCACTCACACATTCGGGTATTATCTTCCTGATAGTATTAGTAGTAAACCTGTACACGATTTTCAAACTAAAAAATTTAAACCCTGTAGCTGCTATGCGAAAATGATATTTAAGATAGCATTCAAAAACATCTGGAGAAACAAGCTCCGCAGCTGGACCGTAATCATCGCTATAGCTTTAGGAATACTCGGTGGATTAGCTGTTATAAGTACAGCCACAGGACTGAGAGATATGAGTCAGCTGAATGCTATAAAAACGTACGTAAGCCATATCCAAATACACGATAGTAATTATCTAAAATACGGGGGACTGAAAGACCTTATAGCCTCAGACCAAGAGGTACTCTCCTACATCAAAAAAAGCAAAGAAATAGATGGCGTAAGTGCCAGATTACGCATAGAAAGTTTCATACAAAGTGCAGGAGGTACCAGTGGAGTAGTGCTCAATGGAATAGATCCTGAGGCTGAAAAACAAGTAACCAATATAGCAGAAATGCTTCAAGTTGGAAACTATCTAGAAGACTATAAGAGAAAACCTCCTATACTCATAAGTAAGAAACTAGCTGCCAAACTCAACGCAAAAATAAAGACGACCATACAATGCTCGTTTACAGATGCTAATGGACTACCCGCCACTGAATTATTCAAGGTAATAGACATTTTCACTACGAGTAACTCTATGTATGATGAGGTCAATGCATTTGTACGTTTAGAAGATCTACAAAGCATCAGTGGACTAAACGGCAGCCACGAGATAGCCCTCACGCTCAAAAAGGAGGAACTAGTGGAGCAGTACAGAGAAACCCTAATGGCTAAGTTTCCGGGACTACACATAGCTAGCTGGCGTGGCATAGCCCCAGAGCTGGGTTATGCTGACAAGATGATGGATTTGGTAATGACCATATTCCTCATAATTATAATGTTGGCTCTTGCCTTTGGTATAGTAAATACTATGCTAATGGCAGTATTAGAACGTAAAAAAGAACTGGGAATGCTCATCTCCTTAGGAATGAATAAGCGTAAGGTCTTTTGGATGATTGTATGGGAATCTATATTTCTAGCTCTCATAGCAGGACCGCTAGGTATAATCTCTTCCTATGCAGCTATCACATTTTTTGGCAAATATGGTATAGATCTAAGTTTTGCATCTGCAGGACTCCGAAGCGTAGGGCTAGAAAGTATCATCTACCCAACAATAGATTCCAATTATTATATAGTAATGAGTGTGCTTGTGATTATTACTGCGATACTCTCCTGTATTTATCCAGCACTTAAAGCATTAAAGTTGAACCCTGCAGAGACATTACGTACGGCATAAATAGAATAATTGAATAAATGAATGATAGAATTACACGGTTTAAGAATCTACTTTTTAACTTCTAAAATAAAATGATAAAAGTAACCGATATACATAAAACCTACGACGATGGCAAAGTGCAGGTACAAGCTCTCAGAGGAGTAGATGTAGAAATAAAAGAAGGTGAATTCACAGCTATAGTAGGCCCTAGTGGTAGCGGCAAAACGACCTTGCTCAATGTGATAGGAGGACTAGACACTCCTACCCAGGGTAGCGTAGCTATAAGTGGCACAGACATAGCTAAACTATCAGAAAACGAGCTAATTGACTTTAGATTAAACCATATTGGATTCGTATTCCAAAGCTATAATCTTATCCCTGTACTCACAGCTAAGGAGAATGTAGAGTTTTTAATGCTCTTGCAAAAAAGGGATGAAGCAGAACGAAATGAACGGACTACTAAACTCCTAAAAGCAGTAGGCCTAGAAGATCAAATAAACAAAAAGCCCAATGAAATGAGTGGCGGTCAGCAGCAGCGTGTGGCAGTAG
>JBDNFQ010000318.1:0-1476 GCA_041689715.1 Bacteroidia bacterium | reverse complement strand
TGAGAAACCAAGGAGCTGATATGCCAGTGTACGTACACGGTAATGTAGAATCTAAGGTAATAGTGCTAGTGGTACACGGTGGCCCAGGAGGTAATGGCCCAGAGTATAGATCTGGCAACTATGCCGAAGACTTAGAAAACAGATACGCTGTAGCGTATTGGGACCAAAGAGGTCAGGGAATGAGTCAAGGTAAGTATGAAACTGAAGACATCACTGTAGAGACTATGGTAGAGGACATGAGAGCCGTTATGCTTGTATTGAAAAAAAAGTACGACGGATCTAAAGTATTTGTACTAGGTCACTCATGGGGTGGCACTCTTAGTGCTAAGTATATGGTAACTAAGGATTACCAAAGCCTAGCAGCAGGATGGATAGAGTCTAATGGAGCTCACGACATTCCTAAACTAAATAAAGATGCTATACAAATGTTTAAAACCATAGGTGCAGAGCAGGTAACTGCAGGCAATAATATAAAAAACTGGCAAGAGACTGTAGATTGGGCTAATAGCTTGGATACAAACAATATAACCATCGATATAGGTGGCGAAATAAACGCTAAAGGACAAGCAACCTCTGAATGGCTCAAAGCCGATGGAGTGATGAATCCAAGTGACAAAGGAGGCATACAAGCATCCCTGCTTCGAGGACACACTAATCCTTCTACTAGTGCATTATCTGGAAGATACACATCTGCTAAACTAGTAGAAAATGGTATAGAAAGCATAGCCCTCACTAGTGAACTATACAGAGTTACTATACCCAGTCTGTTCCTCTGGGGTAAGTACGACTTCGTGGTGCCACCGAGTCTAGGAGTAGATGCTCACAGAGAGGTATCTAGCACAGACAAAGAACTAATCATCTTCGCTAAGAGTGGACACTCTCCTATGGATAATGAGTGGGAAGCGTATAATACTGCAATGATCCAGTTCATAGAACGCAACAAGTAAGACTATTTCAGGTTTGAACCTGTGCTGCTATCAAAACTAGGGTTATCGTTGCTTGCGTTTTTTGTTTTCAAAGTCTTCTACTCCTCCCATCAGCTGCTTTGTACACCACTGAGAGAACTCCTCTATCAAGATGACACATGTAAGCATTGACGCCTTTACCGTTTTGATAAAAAACAACTGCAGCTGCTTGCTTACTGTTTTTACTTTATTTGCTACTCCAGATCCTCTCCTACTTTTGGCTTTAGATTTTGACTTAGACACTCCTTCAGTCGACTTATTCTCACTAGGTAATCTTAAGTCTTTGAACTCATCTACTTCTAGCTCCAACATAAAATAGTGAAACGCTTTTCTCAGTTTAGCCACCTGACTTTTCCATTGACTCACACTACGGTTTTCACCTTTTACCCACTCTACTACTGCATTAAAAGTAGCTACTACCTCGTACATAAAGTACTGCTCTACTGTGATTTTTGCTTCCATTTTACTTAATCTTTACTTTATTTAACTCCTTAATCTGTGGCAATATTAT
>JBDNFQ010000317.1:0-21549 GCA_041689715.1 Bacteroidia bacterium | reverse complement strand
GAGACTAACGAAGACGATAAGGAAAAAGAAAAATCATTGTTTTCTGATGCGTTTTATAATCTAAGACTAGACTACCAAAGTAGCTGGAACGAGACTCAAAATTTGGATCACGGAACTGACTTTTTCGATTACGGTTATGTGGGCAAGTTTACTTCGTATAGAGAGCCAGTATATAGCTACGATACAGATCTTAAGTATTTTATAGACCAAAAAGGAGATACAGTAAGAAGACAAGGGTATTTAAACTTATTAGGTTTTAGTAATAGTAAAATTACATATGATCCAGGTGATAAGAATCCAATTCTTTCAAAGTATACAGAGTCGTTCTTCAATAATGCAGAAGCTTCAGGACGAAGAGTTTTTTCTAGTAATCAGGTACAGCAGGAATTAGGACTATTGAATGGTTTCACACCTGCACTTACCTATTCGCTATGGTCTAACCCTGGAGCTGGAGCCACAGGATATTCAAAAGGACAAACGGAGAGAGCAGCAGCGTATGCTCAAGGTGAGGCGATTCTTAACTTAGAAAATACACACGATTTACAATTTGGTATGTACTTTGAGCAAACGTTCTTTAGTAGCTGGAATTTAGGTGCAGGTGGACTTTGGACACTTATGCCACTTCTTACAAATACGCATAACCAAGATCTTGCTACCGTAGAAGAAGGTGGTTATACGTATGGAGGTATTCATTCGTATGACGAGTTTGGAACTTTTACAGATACTGTAACCTATAACCAACGAATAGACTACAACCAACAGACTTCTTTTGACAAAAACTTAAGAGCTAAATTAATAGCAGACGGACAAAGAGATGTAAATGGTAATTTATACAATGAATCTACTTTTATAGATATCAATAGCTTAGACCCAAGCACATTCTCACTAGACCTATTTAGTGCAGATGACCTATGGAATAATGGTAACGCACGTGTAGGGTACTTTGGTTACGACTACTTAGGTAACAGAACTCGTAAAGCGTTTTCATTCTCAGACTTTACCAATGATAGTGCAAACAGAAGTTTAGGATCTTTTGCTCCGATTTATAATGCTATCTGGTTCCAAGATAAGTTCCAATTCAAAGATCTTATATTACGACTAGGAGTGAGAGTAGAAAGATACGATGCAAACCAATTAGGTTTAGTTGACCAATATTCATTGTTCCCTACATACTCTGCCGGAGAGATTGGCAGCTTAGGAGCAGATGACAGAGGAGCTAATCTATTAAATGGATATTCTATACCATCTACCGTAGGCCAAGACTACGTAGTATATGTGAACGATATAGAAAATCCAACTCAAATATTAGGATACAGAGATGGAGCAACTTGGTACGATGAAACAGGCGTAGAATTATCTAACCCAGACTTGCTGGCACAAGGTTCAAATAGTGGTAGAATTCAACCTTTCTTGGTAAATCAAAAAGAAAGTTTAGTTGCTGAGTCATTCAAGGATTATGAGCCGGTAATTAACGTTTTGCCACGTGTGTGGTTCTCATTCCCTATCAACTCAGAGGCACAATTCTTTGCAAACTATGACAAGCTTGCACAGCGTCCAGCTAACGGGAATATTTTTGCACCTATAAGTACATACTACTATCTAGAGGCAAATCAAGGAGCGGTAGTAGGTAATGCCAACTTACAACCACGTGTTACTACTAGTTACGAGATGGGATTTAAGCAGACTTTGTCAAGAAACTCTGCACTCAGTCTTATAGCGTCTTATCGTGAGACGAGAGGAGATTATGCATTGGTAAGAGTAAATCAGGCATATCCTATTTCTTATAATAGTTATCAAAACTTAGATTTTGAAACTATCAAAAACTTTAGAGCGGAGTATGAGCTTAGAGGAGAAGGCAGAACATCTCTGGGTATTAATTACTCATTACTCTTTGCAGATGGCACAGGTTCTAATACTAATTCATCAGCAGCATTGATACAAGCTAATTTACCAAATCTTCGATCATTGTATCCTACTTCTAGAGACGTACGTCATCAGATTACTGCTAGATTGGACTACAGATTTAAAGGTGGTAATGATTATACCGGACCAATATGGTTTGGTAAAAAAATATTTTCAGATGCTGGAGCTAACTTTATAATAAGTACAAAATCTGGAGAGCCCTATTCTGCATACGGTAATCCAGTAGCCAGTGCAACTGTAGGAACAGCTACTAGACAAATATTAGATGGTAACCCATTTGGTTCTAGACTTCCTTGGCAGTTTAAGGTAGATGCTAATTTTAATAAGAACTTTAGCGTGAAGAAAAGAAATACGAAAGATCAGTTTAGAAGACAATCTACAGAGTTTCAAGCATTCTTATGGGTACAGAACCTATTTAATACGCAAAACATAGAGCAAGTATATGGTTACACTGGATTAGCAAATAATGACGGGTGGTTAAGTTCTCCTCTAGGACAGCAGCAGGCTGAGAATGAAACAAGAACTCAATCTTATATCGATTTATATAATGCAAAAGTGGATAACCCATATAGATACAGTATACCTAGATTAGTGAGATTAGGATTAAAAATGAGTTTCTAATTTGCAAATAAGATAAATAGTAGAGATAAAGATATGAATATACAAATGAGAAAATGGATGATGTGGACTGGCATTTTGTTGTCAGTAGTGGTTCTCGCAAAAGAGGATGTGGAAGATGTAGAAAGGAAAGCTACTAAGGGTACTAAATCTAGACTAGAAATGAAATTCGGGTCAGATTGTGATCCTGCTACTCAGAGTGCAGATTTAGATATCAATAATGTACGCACCAAGATTTTGAATGGTGGAGATATGTGGTGGGATTTGAGTAGTGCTCGATATGAAATACCGAAGATTGAAGATTTGAATACAGTACGTAAGAATAGCTTATTTGCCGGAGCTATTTGGATAGGCGGTTTAGATATTGGGGATAATCTTAGATTGGCAGCTATGACGTATCGTCAAAGAGGTTCAGATTTTTGGCCAGGTCCATTGGATAAGAATGCTAATACGAGTAATGCAGATTGTGCAGAGTGGGATAAAATCTATAAAGTAGATGGCTCTAAAATAATACAACACGTAGCTAAAAACGGATCAGGTATAGTAGATGACCAGATAGATGGATGGCCGGGACGAAAAAGCTTAAATGAGAACCCAAAGGCTCCGTTTAAGGATGTAGATAGCAACGGTGTATATTCCCCATCTGGTGGCGACTACCCTATATTAAGAGAGACTTGTAAAGGTGTAAAAATAGACAACGACGCAGCTGATCAACCTGACCAAATGTTATGGTGGATTTATAATGACAACGGTAATATACACTCTGAAACACAAGCCAATGCAATTGGTCTAGAGATTCAAACTACGGCGTTTGCCTTTGCCACTAACGATGAGATAAATGATATGACGTTTTATACAACCAGTCTTATCAATAGAGGAGCAAATGAACTTAGAAATACTTACTTTGGACAGTGGGTGGATGCAGATTTAGGTAACTATTCAGATGATTATGTAGGATGTGATGTAAATCTTTCTTTGGGTTTTTGCTATAATGGAGATGATAATGATGAAGGGATATTGGGATATGGACTGAATCCACCATCAGTTGGTGTAGATTTTTTCGAAGGACCTACTGTAGATACGATAATAAATGGTGTAGATACTTCAGTAGAATTGGGTTTATCAAAATTCGTTTTTTATAATAATGATGCCAATCAAATTAATGGCAATCCTTTTACCCCTTCTGATTTTTATAATTACCTACAAGGTAAATGGAGAACTGGAGCAGATATACAATATGGTGGGGATGGAAATGCAGGTACCGATGGTACAAAAGCGAACTATATGTTCCCTGGCATATCAGATAGCACACACAGCGAACGTTGGACAGAAGAGATTGCTGGGAATTTGCCCGCGGACAGAAGATTTTTACAATCTTCAGGGCCGTTCGTATTAAAACCAGGTGCTGTACAAAATCTTACAGTAGGTGTTGTATGGGCAAGGGCTCCATTTGGTGGAGCAGCAGGTTCATTGAACCTGCTGAAAGAAGCGAGTAAAAAAGCACAAAGTTTATTCAATTCATGCTTTGACCTAATAGATGGTCCAGATGCCCCAGATGTAGAAGTACATGAGCAAGACCAGCAAATAATTCTATCATTTGGTAATACTAAAACCACTCTTATAGAAAATTATTCAGATTCTATAATTAGAGATTTTGGTACAGATATATACAAATTTCAAGGATATAGAGTATTCCAATTAAAGAATGGCTCGGTCAGTTTATCTCAATTAGGTGATTTATCTAAAGCTAGAGAAATATTTCAAGTGGATTTGGAGGACAATTTCGATGTGTTGATTAATCAAGAGTTTAGTTCAGATGTAGGAACTTCCGTACCTGTACTAAAGGTAAGAGGGGCAAACAAAGGATTAGCTCATACAGTGCAAATAAAAGAAGACGTATTTGCCACTGGATCTAACCAAAGATTAGTTAACTTTAAGACGTACTACTACATAGTATTGTCGTATGCTGCAGGAGATAGTGAAAGCGAGAAATACTTAGGAGGTAGAAGAGTAAAAAAATTCTCAGCATCGCCTCATAAATTAAGCCCGAAATTTGGGGGCTCAAGTGTTCCTTCATTTTATGGTGATGGCCCAGAGTTAACTAGGTTATCTGGGAAAGGAAATGGAGACAACGAGCTAGAACTAACTCAAGATACAAAGGATGCTATAATGGCGAATAACTTTGTAGTGAATCCGAAGTATGAGAATGGTTTAGGACCAGTTAAAATAGTGGTAATAGACCCTCTCAAGGTGCCAGAAGGAGATTTTGAACTATCAATGGTTCCGACTTCGTCTTCAGCTCAGCTCACTACTCCAGGTTCTGGTAACCCAGGCAATGACAGTATACACGCTAGTAGTATTACTTGGGTACTTGTGAAATTACCCAACGATACAATTTTTGCAGATACTACTTTAGCCTATAAGAATGAGCAGATAATACTTGAGTCTACTACAGGTAAAAGTATTTTGGATTGGGGATTAGCTGTAACTATAGAGCAAATAGCCTCACCTAGTAGAGACAGCGATAAATATCCAACTAACGGGCTCATTGATTGGTCTGTAGAGTTCTCGGACCCTAGTAATGAATGGCTAACAGCAGTAAAAGACAGAGATGCGGTACAAAAAACAGATTTTGGAGTCTATGACTGGATACGTGCCGGGGAGCAAGGGAAAAACAGCCGTTACAATGATCCGTCTTGGCATGATTATACAATTGGAGGTAGATCAATAGATAAAGGTCAAAATTACGAACGTATTTGGGATGGCAGAATAGCCCCACAAACGTTAACTTCAAATACATTAGCTAGCACTGGACCTAATCCTAGGCCAGACAACTTTATTCAGCCGTTTACTTTTTATCCAGTTAGTACAAATAATCATGGATTAAAATACCTGAGTAATGTAGATATAGTCTTAACAGCAGATGAGTCCAAATGGACGGAGTGCGTAATGCTCGAGATGGGAGAAGATGCAAGATTAAACTTAGGAGATGTGCCTAAATTCAACTTGAGAAAAGGCCAACTAAAATACGGTTCTACTACATTAGATTCTGGTAAATCTATATTCCCGGGTTATGCTATAAATGTAAATACGGGTGAGCGTCTTAATATTATGATAGGAGAAGATTCGTATCAAAGAAGTGAAAATGGTAGAGATATGAAATGGAATCCGACAGATAATGCAAGTTTTGTAAACTCATTGTATCCAAGTTTTGGTGGCAGGCACTTTATTTATGTAATGGGTAGCCATCAGGGACTTGCCAAAAGTATTCATCCTAAACTGCCAGAAGTAGGCCCAGCTTATGACAAAGGAAATTCATACCATACTATACTAAAAGGTTTAAATGCAAGCACTTCAGAGGGAGTAAGAAGCAGAGAGCTTACTAAAATATTTCAAAACTGTGACTGGGTTATCCCAGCATATGCAGCAGCAGGAGTAGAGCTTAAAGAAAATGCTGACGGACTGCCAGTTCCTCCAAATGAGGTAACTATTCGTCTAAGAGTGAATGTGCCTTATGGTATTACACCAGAGACGGATGCAGTACACACCGGAGGTTTACCCAAGTATTCATTTAGTACTGCTGATATCGCTAATAAAGTATCTGTAGAAAAAGGGAAAGAGGCATTAGAAATAGTCAACATAGTTCCAAATCCTTATTATGCATTCTCATCATACGAGTCTAGTTCTATCGATAATCGTGTTAAATTTACTAATCTACCACCACAGTGTGATATATCTATCTATACTTTAGATGGTTCGCTTGTACGAAGAATAAGAAAGGATGACCAGAGTACAGAAGTAGATTGGAACCTAAAAAACGGTGCAAGTGTGCCTATATCTAGTGGTATGTATATAATACATATAGATGCAGGGGAACTAGGAGAAAAAGTATTGAAATGGATGGGTGTAATGAGAGAGCTTGATCTTGATTCATTTTAAGAAGTCAAAACAACAAAAATAGGAACGAAATGAGAAAAATTATAATTTTATCAATAATACTATCGTCTAGTACGGCACTTTTTGCAGGTAATCCAGATCGGATAGGCCAAGCAGGAGCAGCACAGCTAAACATAAACGGATGGGGCAAAAGCTCTGGCTGGGGATGGGCTGCTGTGAGTAGTACAAAAGGGCTAGAATCTATCTATAACAATATAGGAGGACTAGCTTATACTCCTAAAACAGAGATCATTTTTTCACGCACTTCATGGTTGATGGGTAGTGATATTAATATCAATACATTCGGATTTGCTCAAAACTTGGGAGGTAATGGTGTTTTGGGCGTTAGTATTATGAGCTATGATATGGGAGATATAGAGATTACAACGAATAATCAACCAGATGGTGGTCTTGGGACATATAAGCCAAGTTTCACTAATATCACAGCAGCTTTTTCTAAGCAATTTACACGTGAAATATCGGGGGGAGTAGGTTTCAAAATATTCTCGGAGTCTAGCACAAATGTAAAAGCTCAAGGAGTAGGACTAGATGCTGGCATACAGTATATAACTACTTTTAAGGATAAACAGAAGATTAAAAAGAATGATGTGAAGTTCGGAGTTTCTTTAAAGAACATTGGTCCGGACGCTAGATACTCTGGAGATGGTCTCTCAGTTAAACTTTTGAACCCAATAACGGAAATTGAATCCACTGTAAATCAGAGATCAAATAAGTTTAATCTTCCTACTTTGATGAATATTAGTGCATCGTATGATATGCGATTGGATAAAAATGATGATACATATTTTCATAGACTGACTCCGGCACTGACCTTTACTAATCACGCTTTTTCTACTAACCAGTTCACTACTGGTATCGAGTATGGTTACAAAGAGATGTTCCAACTAAGAGCAGCTTATGCATACGAAAATGGAGGTTTAAAATATAACACCTCTACAAGTGCATCTACAGGGATAATGGGTGGTTTTACATTTGAATTACCAGTGAGTAAAGATTCTGAAACAACATTTGCGTTAGATTATTCTTACAGACACTCTAATCCTTTTGGCGGTTCTCACTCATTTGGAGTAAGACTAAACATAGGCGAGTAAGTTCACTTACCTAAAGATAATTATTTTTGCAATGTTGCATCCGCGAGCGGATGCAACATTCTTATTTTATAAAAGTATATATAAACAATGTCTATTAACTATATTTCACAAGAAGGATACGACGCTTTAAATGCACAAATAGCACACTTAGAGAAAGTAGAGCGTCGGCGTATATCAGGGCAAATAGCAGAAGCAAGAGACAAAGGGGATCTGTCTGAAAATGCGGAGTATGATGCTGCTAAAGAAGCACAAGGTCTTTTGGAAATGAAAATTTCTAAGCTCAAGAATACAATGGCAGATTGTAGAGTAATAGATCCTAAGGATATCGACCTGAGTAAAGTCAATATACTAAGTACAGTAAGACTACTGAATAAAAAGTTTAATAAAGAGGTGTCATACACTATAGTAGCAGAGACAGAAGCGGATTTAAAGGCTGGTAAGATCTCGGTAAAATCGCCAATAGGCGAAGGCCTAATGGGTAAGAAGATTGGTGAAATAGCAGAGATAAAAGTGCCTGCAGGAATGATACAATTCGAAATATTAGGAATAAGCATCTAATTGACCATTTTTGAGAAAATAGTTTCTGGGGACATTCCGTCTTATAAGGTTGCAGAAAATGATGATTTCTTAGCCTTTTTAGATGTATTTCCCCTTGCCGAAGGACATACACTAGTAATACCCAAAAAATCAACGAACTATATTTTTGATATAGAAGAGCAAGAATATATAGGTCTACACCTTTTTGCTAAAAAAGTAGCACTAGCCATAGACAAAGTGATGCCGTGTGCTAGAGTTGGATCGGCTGTAGTGGGTTTAGAAGTACCTCACGCTCACATTCACTTGATACCTATCAATGAGATAGGAGATATAAGTTTTCAAAAAGAGAAGTTACAATTGAGTCCAATTAGAATGCAAGAAATAGCGGATAGCATATCTGAAGCATTTAGCCAGTAGTAGACTGATACTTATTTTACCTTGTCAGGATTCTTACTTACGAAACTCTCCCAACTTCCATAATTTGTAGTAGCTGAAGCACCCGGTTTATACGTGAAATGATGGCATATAGCTACGGCTACAGCATCACTAGCATCTAGCTTTGAATGATTTTTTTCTATCTTAAGAAGAGCCATTACCATAGCTGCTACTTGTTCCTTACTCGCAGTACCCTTTCCTGTGACACTCTGTTTTATACGCTTAGGAGCATATTCAAAAACAGGAATTTTACGATTGAGAGCCGCAGCCATACTTACCCCTTGAGCCCTACCTAGTTTTAGCATACTTTGAGGATTTTTACCCATAAAAGGAGCTTCAAGAGCTACTTCGTCTGGCAGATAAAGATCCATTAATTTAGTGCATTGCTCAAAAATAGATTGCAGTTTCATAGCGTGGCTAGGTTCTTTGCGTAGATCGAAAATCCCCATACTAATTAGACTAATGGTACCCCTGGTGGTGCCAATAATACCATATCCTACTATGTTGGTTCCCGGGTCTATTCCCAGTATTATCTTATCGTAATTGTTATCTTTCGCCACTAGTAGAACAAAGGTACGCTATAGCACTACTAAGGTAATACACAAGTAAACTAAATGACCTCTAAAGCAGGATACAAACGATTTTACCCTTGGCTGAAATGGATTTTCAGTGCTTTGTCCCTGTATTTTTTCTACAAACAGATCATCGGGTTAGACTCTAACTTAATTGGAGATATAGGTGCGGGCATACAGAGAAGTCCACTTCTTTTTGCACTGATTTTATTTTTAGCATTTGTAAATTGGAATGCAGAAGCTCAAAAGTTTAAGCTGCTTATAAGAGAAGCTATTTTACTTACAAACCTGCGTGCATTTCTTACTATACTGGGAGGTATGGCCATTAGTAACTTTACCCCAGCACGTACAGGAGAGTATATTGGCAGAGGATTATTGCTCAAAAATGTACATCCTATGAAAGTGGTGATAGCCACTGTAGCCGGTAATATAGCTCAGGTACTTATGACCTATTCGCTAGGTCTGCTAAGCATAGGAGGCGTGCTGCTTTTTACTGACATGGGAGGAGATTGGTTTTCTGGAGACGGCAAACTGATCGCTATTCTAGTTCTGCTATTTGTAATATTGCTCTTACTCTATTTTATTCAAGATATTCTTCACATTGTCAAGCGATACTTACCCAAAAAAGTGGCCAAAACACTCAATATGGTAAAACAATATGATAATGCTCTTTACCTGAAAGTAGTGAAAATTGCTTCCCTTCGTTATCTCGCCTTTGGGGTTCAATTTTATTTATTACTACAGTTGTTTTCTGAGTTTGCATTGCCTGTGGAAGCACTGTTGCTTGTGCCTGCAGCTTATCTAATGCAAAGTCTAGTGCCTGTGCCAGCTATATCAGATGTAGGTGTGAGGGTGGTAGTATCTCAGTTGCTTTTTGGTAGTTTTTTGCTAGATGCACCTATACTGCAAGCAGTTACTAGTCTGTGGTTTATAAATCTGATTTTGGCGGGTTTATTTGGCACGGTTTATTTACTTATTAGCACTATCAGACAAAGATGATTCTATATGTTATCATAGTACTAACCGCAGGGTTGGCTTATTATAGCTTACTGAGTAAATATGGTGAGCTCTGGAATGGTATTGATGAGAAAGATGATATAGCTCACCAAAATTATACTATTAGCATTCTTATTCCATTTAGAAATGAAGCGGATAATCTTCCGAGGCTTCTAGCCTCTTTACATGCCTTAAATTTTGCAGAAAATAGCGTTCAGATAGTTTTGGTGAATGATCACTCTACTGATGGAGGAGAGAAGGTGATAGAAGAATATGCAGGAGAGCTAGATATACAACTGATACATCAAACGGATGGAGTCGGCAAAAAAGCGGCAATTCGAAAGGGTTGGCAAGCTTGTAGTGGAGATGTTATCATACAAACTGATGCCGATTGCATGTTGCCTAAAAATTGGATCAGTGCAATGCTAGGTCCGTTTAGTAATGAAGATGTAAGTCTAGCCTGTGGGCCAGTTCAGTTCCATCACTCTACTAATTTTTGGCAACGGATAGTAGCACTAGACTTTGAAGCACTGATAGCCATAGGGGCTGCTCACATACAGTGGAAGAAACCGATGATATGCAATGCAGCTAACTTGGCATATCGCAATAGTCTTATAGCAAACGCAGATTTGCAAGAAGGTGCTGCTAGCGGAGATGATGTTTTTTTACTCCAGAGTGCTCATCATCAAAATCCCAATAGTATATCCTTTGTGAAAAATAAGAAGGCAATAGTGAAGACAGAAGGACCTTCGAGTTTCTCTGCATTTTGGCACCAGCGTCTCCGATGGGCCAGTAAGAATGGCGAGTACGATATTAAGCAGAATACGTGGATGCTGGTGGGCGTATGGATGTATAATGTGTTAGTATTGGTGTCTTTGTTTTCGTTTTCAGCAGCAGGTGCCACAGCCGCAGGATTTTTAGTGTTACTCAAAGTGCTGGCAGAGGATAAGTTTTATAGCAGGGTTACTTCGTTTTTTGGAAGAGATTCATGGTTTACAAACATTCTCTTGGGCCAACCGTTTCACATACTCTATATGGCGATAGTGCCGCCACTATCTCAGATTTTAAAATACCAATGGAAAGAAAGAAAAGTAAGCTAATAGAATTACCAGAGCTAGAAGCAGAGATACTAAAACTATGTATTTTTCCGGAAGCTTTTGAAAGCATAGTAGGAGAGGTGGTAACTGAAACGAAGGAGAGCGTAATAAGAGATGCAGTAAAAAATCTACTGCACTATAAGCTACTAGTAGCAGCTAATGAACAAAATAGTATGTCTTGGATATACGATGGTGACAAAATGCGAGAAAGCTCATTTAAAGCCACAGCAGACGGTGTGGAATGGATGGAGAATAACGTATAGCATTAATCAAAGAAATTAAGGGTAGAATAATTACCTCCTTATGGGTCTCCTGAAAGGGGCTCCGAAAATTAATTTTTCCGTTTTTCAATCAATCAACAACTCAAGTATTGAATCACTCACTCTTAAATCCCAATCGCTTACCCGTAGCAAATCCACTTGGATTATTTACGTAGTTTTTTTGCTCTAAGGTCATATCTCCCATGGTTTCTATAGGTGGTACGTAGAGATCGAAATCTAAGGCATAGAGCATCGTCTGCTCAATTATCTTCACTATAGCACCTTCCTCTATCTCTTGCTTTGCAAGATCCTTGTACAAGAAGTCTAACTGGCGTTGTCCGTCTACATAAAAGTGACCTTCAGAATTGATAAATAGCCTAGCGAGTAAGTAGCCTACGTCAGCTAGTCTCTGGTATTTGATAGAGTCCGAAAGAAAGTTGTACGCCATTATCATTCCAAAGTATCCTCTTCCAGGGGCTTCTACTATATAGTCCGTCTTGCTCACTTCGTGCTCTGGAGGGAAAGCAAAAACATTGGTATGCATAATAAATGCTATGGTATCCCCACTAAATTTTAAGTAAAATTCAAATTCGCTTTTTTCGAAAAACTGTACCTCTAGAGTAGGGTCTTTTTCTATTACTTCAGGAGTAAGTTTTTCGGCTATCTCCTTGGCACAACGTTTTAGCTCTGCAAAAACGGTAAGTGTATTTCTGTATATGTGCTGTTTTAGCCCGGCTTTGTTATTTAACCCGCCTATTATTTGTACTATATCGTCTGACATTATTTAATGTATTTTATGACAAATTTAATGCTTTCGAAAAACATACTAATTATTAGCTTATTAGTCTTTTATATCAGGTACGAAATCAATATGTTTGCACTATCTCAGAGCAATTTAAGAAGGAATATATAGTATGTCAGAAACAGCAAAAATTAACATCCAAGGCAAAGAAATAGAGTTGCCTTTAATAGTAGGAACCGAAAATGAAGTAGGTATCGACATTAGTACATTGAGATCTAGCACGGGTGCTGTTACTTTAGATTTGGGGTACAAAAATACGGGAGCTACCACTTCTAGCATTACCTATCTAGATGGTGAAAAAGGAATCTTAAGACATAGAGGTTATTCTATAGAAGAACTTGCAGAGAAAGCAGAATTTCTAGAAATAGCGTACTTGCTCATATATGGGGAGTTGCCTACCAAAGAAGAATATGCTAATTGGGATAACGAGATAAGAAGACATACTTTGGTAAACGGAGATATTCAAAATATATTTGACGCTTGGCCTACAGGTAGTCACCCTATGGGTCAGTTGATAGCTATGATTTCTTCACTATCTTCTTTCTATCCAGAGAGTTTAGATCCCAATGCAAGTGAAGAGGCTAGAATGAGAACTATCACAAGATTACTTGCTAAAATGCCAACTATCTGTGCTATGATTTCTAAAAACAGAATAGGTCATCCACTTATATACCCGCAAAACAATCTTACCTACGTAGAGAACTACTTGAATATGACCTTCAAGCATGTAACCGAAGAGTATGAGCTGGATCCTATTATAGTAAGAGCTATGAATAAGCTTATGATACTGCATGCAGATCACGAGCAAAACTGCTCAGCTTCTACTGTACGATTAGTAGGTTCTAGCCACGCAAATTTATACGCAAGTGTATCTGCAGGTGTTGCTGCACTGTGGGGTCCACTACACGGAGGAGCTAACCAAAAGGTGATAGAAATGCTAGAGGCTATACAAGCTGATGGTGGCGACGCACAGAAATATATAGACAAAGCTAAAGACAAGAACGATCCGTTCCGTTTGATGGGCTTTGGACACAGAGTATATAAAAACTTTGATCCTCGTGCCAAGATTATTAAAAAATCTGCGGATGAAGTATTAGCAAAATTAGGGGTAAATGATCCTACGCTTGCCATAGCTAAAAAATTAGAAGAGGCTGCATTATCAGATCCTTACTTTATAGAGCGTAAGTTGTTTCCGAATGTAGATTTTTACTCTGGTATCATATACAGGGCTATGGGATTCCCCGTAGAGATGTTTACGGTACTATTTGCACTAGGCCGTCTACCAGGATGGATAGCACAGTGGAAAGAAATGATGGAGGACAAACATCCTATAGGAAGACCAAGACAAATCTATACGGGTCCTGTGACTAGAGATTTTGTTCCTATGGATAATAGAAGTTAATCTATTAACTCAACAAAATAAACGCATTTAAAAAGGTGAAGTAGAATATTCTACTTCACCTTTTTTGCATCTATATAGGTTGCGAGTATGGATGCATTGAGCATATACTTGTCAGCGGTTATATCCATATTCAGTAGAATATAATCAGCTTGTTTTCCTTTTTCTAAACTCCCTACAAGCTCTGCCATTTTGTTTCCTTTAGCAGCCCAGTAGGTCATTCCTAATAGAGCTTCGGTAGCAGTGAGAGCTTCCTCTATTATAAACCCACCTAAAGGACTATTCTTAGCATCTTGTCGATATACGGCCGCATAAAATGTATGGAGTGGTGATATGTCTTCTACAGGGAAATCTGTACCGAGAGGTAACCATCCATTTAATGCTAGCAGACTTTTGTAAGAATATGCACCAGAAAGACGAGAGTTACATAGCCGATCTGAAGCCCATCTCATATCACTAGTGGCATGTGTAGGCTGTACAGAAGGAATAATATTATATTCAGAAAACAGTTTTCTATCACTTGGAGTCACTACTTGAGCATGCTCTATTCTCCATCTTTTGTCATTCTCTCCTTTTAATATGTTGCCATAGAGTTCTAGTACTTTTCTATTGGCACTATCTCCTATGCAGTGCGTGTTAGCTTGAAAACCAAGATCGTAAACACGTTGATAGAGCTTTTCTAATTCGGCCGGTCTAGTGACCCAGACTCCTGTGTGGCCTTCATGGTCACAGTACGGTTGCTTCAGCTTAGCTCCACGTGAGCCTAAGGATCCATCGGCGTATAGTTTAAAAGAATTTACTCTTAGTTTATCCTTTAGAATAGCTCCGTTTGCGGTGAAGTAGTCAAAATTCTCTTCCGTTGGGTTACACATAGCATACACTCTAATAGTTAGATCCCCTGTTTGTTGTAAGCTATCTATGAGTAGAATGGTTGACAAGTCTAGTCCAGCATCGGTGACCGTGGTAAGACCCGCTGCGAAGCAGTTCTTTTGTGCTTTTAGGAGTGCTTCTATCTCGCTAGCCTTATTTGGGTTCGGAATAATTTTGTCTATTAATTCCATAGCATTATCCGTTAATACTCCCGTGAGCATTCCACCCATATTGCTGATTTCGCCGCCTTCTACTACCGTGTTGGTATTTATACCCGCTAGCTCAAGAGCTTTATTATTGGCTAAGCCTGCATGGCCATCTATTCGTTTTAAAAAAACGGGTTGATTTGGGAAATATGCATTTAAAAGATTATTGGTAAGCGTACCCTGTTGCTCCCAAGTTGTTTGGTCCCATCCTCTTCCAGTAATCCAATACTCTTTTGATTGTTGTGCAAAAGCAACGGTTTTCTCCACCAAGTCATTCATGCTAATGGTATTACGTAGGTCTACGTTATTAAGTGTAAGCCCATAGCCATAGAAGTGAGAGTGAGCGTCTATAAACCCGGGGTAGATAATTCCCTTTAGAGTAGAAATAGAATCACTATTATATAGGCTACTTATCTCCTCTTTAGAACCAGTGGCTACTATTCTACCTTGGCTAATAGCCATAGCTTCTGCCACATCAAAAGAGCTGTTGCAGATATAGATTTTATCTGCAATAACTATTTGGTCTACTCGTATTTTGGGTCCGCCGCAGGAGCCTAGTGAGACAATTAGTAGTAGGCCTATTATTCCTTGTTTCATTTTATTGATCAGTAGTCATTTTTTCTGCAAGTCTTAGTGCCGCAGGTAAATTAACCTCACTACCGTACTTTGATATTTTGCGAGCTGTGGTTTTCTTTTTACTGCCAGGTAATTTGCTTCTTCCTTTTATTTCTATTGCACTTTCTACTAAGATCTGCTTTACTTGTGCTGCAGTGAGTGTAGGATAGTAACTCCAAACAAATCCAGCAACACCTGCAACTACGGGGCTGGCCATACTAGTGCCATCAAAAGCCTCATACTTGCCTTCTGGTGTGGTAGAGTATATATCTACACCCGGAGCAAAAATATCTACTTCTTCTAGTCCGTAATTTGTGAACTCTGCAAAAATCTTTGGTTTTTTCATCCAGCTACTCGCACCTACTTCTATCCAGTTATCCGTTATGTTGTTAAAGTCATTTGGGAAATTATCACTTATGTCATTGTTTTGATTGCTATTGCCAGCCGCGTGCACAAGTAATACTCCTTTAGATGCGGCATATTGTATGGCTTCTTTTACCACTTCTGCATTGTGCGAGTAGCCTTTTCCAAAACTCATGTTTACTATTTTGGCTCCATTATCTACAGCGTATCGTATACCATTGGCTACATCTTTATCTCGTTCGTCACCATCGGGTACATTTCTGATACTCATGATGTCACAAGACTGGCAAATACCTTTGGCACCTACATCATTGCTAGCATCTGCAGCTACTATTCCCGCTACGTGCGTACCGTGAGAAGAATGCTCTCCGTAGTAAACGTTATTATTACCATAACCTGTTTCACGAGCATTGCTATAGTCATCACCTACTAGTTCACTTCTCGGGTCAAATTCTGGGTTATAATTGTAGTTATAGCTAGCATCATAGTGATCGTATGCACTCATTAATTGGGTTTTAATATCTAAGTAGTTGAAATTTTTACTGGACTTGGCAGACCGGTATAGGATACCCCTAGCTCTTTTTTCGTACTTGCTTTTAGACTTATGTTTTATTACCTCTTCAGCAGTCATATCTGTGCCGTAGCTATCTTCCAGAAACTCCATTCCTTGTTTTATTTGGAGGAATTGTTCGTAGTACAGTTTTGCATCGCTATTTTTTTGTAAAAATTCTTGCTTTATAGTGAGATATCTATTGTACTCTTCCTGGTTTTCTATATCGTCAGTAGCCTTTAGCTCATACTTAGCATTGAGTAGGGCATATTGTCTAGTGATTTCTAGGTTGTCATGCGTAGTTTCCCCTATGAAGTTCCAACCATAGATGTCATCTATGTATCCGTTGTTATCGTCATCTATGCCGTTATCTGCTACTTCGGCTGCATTTGTCCAAAGCATATTTTTCAGGTCTTCGTGATTTATATCTACACCTGCATCTGCTATAGCTACTATTACAGTTTGCGGTGTTTTGCCTTTCATCATCTCTTGAGCTTCAGCTAAGCCGATTCCCGAATTTCCTTTTTTACTATTAGGCAATAGATGCCATAGTTGGTCTGTTCGTTGCTGTGCAAATGCTGAATAAACTGCGAATAAGCACGCGATTAAAAATAGATTATGTCTCATGGTTTTGTTGTTTGTTATGTTTGAATTACCCCTACATTGTATTTAGCCACAGGAGCATTATTGGCCATTTCTATTCCACTACTTAGCCATTTTCTAGTATCTAATGGGTCGATTATTTCATCTACCCAAAGTCTAGATGCTGCATACTCTGGAGTAGTTTGTTTGTTGTATCTGTTTATAATTTTATCCAGAAGAGCCTTTTCTTTTTCAGCAGTTATTTCTTCTCCTTTTTTAGCAAGGGAAGCTTTTTCTATCTGTAATAATACTTTGGCTGCTTGTTCGCCACCCATCACAGCTATTTTAGCACTTGGCCAAGCTACTATGAGCCTAGGGTCGTATGCTTTGCCACACATAGCGTAGTTTCCTGCACCATAGCTATTGCCTACTATCACTGTAAATTTGGGTACTGTACTATTGCTCATAGCACTTACTAGTTTAGCTCCATCTTTTATAATGCCACCGTGCTCGCTTCTGCTGCCTACCATGAAACCTGTAACATCTTGCAAAAAAACCAAAGGGATTTTCTTTTGATTACAGTTCATTATAAAGCGAGCGGCCTTATCCGCACTATCGGAGTATATCACTCCACCAAATTGCATTTCACCTTTTTCGCTTTTTACAAGTTCCCTATTGTTAGAGACTATTCCAACTGCCCAGCCATCTATACGAGCATAGCCACAAACGATGGTTTTGCCATAATTTTCTTTGTATTGTTCAAACTCTGAGTCGTCTACAAGTCTATGGATTATTTCTAGGCTATTATAAGGTTTAGATCTGTCTGCTGGCAAGTGGCCATATATTTCTTTAGGATTAAGTTTTGGCAGTTTGGCTGCGGTACGACTAAATCCTGCTTGAGTAAAGGTCCCGATTTTATCCATCAAAAATTGAATGCGATCTAGGCAAGCTTCATCATTTGGGAATCTGTCGTCTATCACGCCCGAAAGGTCGGTTTGAGCTACAGACCCTCCAAGAGTTTCGTTGTCAATATTCTCACCTATTGCCGCTTTTACCAAGTAGCTTCCTGCAAGAAATATACTGCCAGTTTTATCTACTATTAGTGCCTCGTCGCTCATTATTGGTAGGTAAGCTCCACCTGCTACACAGCTACCCATTACAGCAGCAATTTGCGGAATGCCTTTGCTACTTAGTATTGCGTTGTTTCTAAATATCCTGCCAAAATGCTCCTTGTCTGGAAATATTTCATCCTGCAGAGGAAGGAATACGCCCGCACTATCTACAAGGTATATGATAGGAAGATTATTTTCTAATGCAATTTCTTGAAAACGAAGATTTTTTTTTCCACTAATAGGAAACCAAGCACCAGCTTTTACACTAGCATCATTAGCTACTACTATGCATTGTCTGCCAGCTATTTGGGTTATGCCGCCTACTACCCCTCCTGCAGGACAGCCGCCATATTCAGCATACATTTCGTAGCCTACGAAAGTGCCAATTTCTAAAAAATAGGCATTTTTATCTTTAAGATATTCTATTCGTTCTCGAGCGGTTAGTTTCCCTTTAGATCTTTGCTTGGCCAATGATTTTTCGCCGCCGCCTAGATGTATTTTTTTTGCTATTTTTTGATAGGCACTCCATAGTAGCTTGTTGGCATCCTCATTCGTATTAAACTGTAGTTCTTTGGGACTCATTTTATGTGCTCAAATCTAATGATTTTTTCTTTATTTCGAACTAAAGTTAATACTTTCTGAAAAAGGGATTGTTTACCTAAAATGTCGTGTTACATTTGCACCCGGCTGACATAACCAGCTCCCTTTGAACTCCCCCAGGGCAGGAATGCAGCAAGGGTAGAAGGTCGTAGCGGTATGATGTCAGCCTTTTTTTTGTCTAAATTCTCCGTTTTTTACCATTCATTTCTTAGAAAGTTTCATATTCGCAGCAAAAGCAGAACATAAATCAATGAAATTTTTTGTAGACACCGCTAATTTAGAGGAAATAAGAGAAGCACAGGATCTAGGGATACTAGATGGAGTTACCACAAATCCGTCACTAATGGCCAAAGAAGGTATAACTGGAGAAGCAAATGTGCTTGCACATTACAAAGCTATCTGTGACCTTGTAGATGGGGACATTAGTGCAGAGGTAATAGCTACTGATTTTGAAGGGATGATAAAAGAAGGTCAAGTTCTTGCCGACATTCACGAAAACATAGTGGTTAAAGTGCCAATGACCAAAGATGGGGTAAAGGCTATCCGTTGGTTTACGGACCATGATATACGTACTAACTGTACATTAATATTCTCAGCAGGGCAAGCTATTTTAGCTGCCAAAGCTGGTGCTACCTACCTTTCTCCATTCATAGGGAGAATAGATGATATGAACTGGGACGGCATAGAACTCATAGCTCAGATAGCAGATATCTATACAATACAAGGTTACCAGACAGAGATACTCGCAGCTTCTATACGTACACCTCTACACATAGTAAGAGCAGCAGAAGCAGGTGCAGATGTGGTTACCTGCCCACTTAGCTCTATTCTAGGCCTATTAAAGCATCCGTTGACAGATATTGGCCTTGCTCAGTTTCTTGCTGATCATAAAAAAGCTAATTCATAAGCAACTATATCTAATTTATTACCATCTAGTTATCTTTATATAACAGCGAAATTTCATCTAAAGAGTGAATCCAATAGTTATCATACCTACTTACAATGAGAAAGAGAACATCTCTCTTATGCTGCAGACTGTCATGGCTTTGCCAGAGCGGTTTGATGTTTTAGTCGTAGATGATAACTCTCCAGACGGTACGGCCAACATAGTAAAGGCAGCTCAAGTATTACATCCCAGAATACATTTATTAGAAAACGGGAAAAAGAATGGACTAGGTGGAGCATACATCGCGGGGTTTAAATGGTGTCTAGAAAGGGAGTATGATTATATCTTTGAAATGGATTGTGATTTTTCTCATAATCCGAAAGATTTGATACGTTTACATGCTGAGTTGCTTAGCGGGGAGTGCGATCTAGTAGTCGGCTCTAGGTATGTAGGCAATGTAGTGAATGTAGTGAACTGGCCAATGGGTCGAGTTTTGCTTAGTTACTTTGCCTCGGCGTATGTGCGGTTTTTTACACGCATGATGTTAGCTGACGCTACTGCAGGTTTCGTGGGTTATTCCAGAAACCTTCTTCAAACTATAGATTTAGACAAGATTAAGTTCAGAGGCTATGCATTTCAAATAGAAATGAAATATACCACGTATAAATTAGGTTTTAAAATCAAAGAAATCCCAATTATTTTTACTGATAGAACAGCGGGAGAGTCTAAAATGAGCGGAGGTATTATTCGAGAAGCTTTATTCGGTGTTCTGAGTCTTCGTTTTAAGAAAATGAGACCCAAGCGGTAATAAATCTTAAAATTACAGACGCATTTTTTTAGACTACAGTTTATTAATGACTGCCTATCTGAGGAATCTAGAAGTCAAGTTGCGTGCTTGTGTCAAATAGGTGTTTCTCACTCTGGTGTATATGACGACCTTACGGATACGAATAGAGAAGCAATGCTCTTTGGTGTTATTATTCTCAACTTTAAAAATAAAGGAGACCCAGTTTGCGGTAAGGGTGAATTGTAAGGGATTTAAGGGAAGAGGGTTTAGGTAATATTTTTATAGATAGGAATGGGATAAGTGATTTTTTTATCCCTTGATTTTTAGTCAAAAAAAGCCTCCGATAAAATATCGAAGGCCAATAGTATGTTCTAGTGAATTCAAGCTTATGCTAAGACCACCACTTTGTTATTTAGTATTTCTACTATTCCGCCGGAGATATTAAATGTTTCTTCGCCAGAACTAGTACGAACCACCACCGTACCCTTATCTAAACTAGATATGAGTGGGGCGTGATTAGCCAATGCTTCAAAAGAGCCGCCACTGCCGGGCAATTTCACTGAAACCGCTTCGCCAGAGAATAGCACCTTATCTGGTGTTATTACTTCTACGATCATTACTCTCCAGCTTCTTTAATTAGTTTCTCTCCTTTTTCGATGGCTTCCTCTATGCCGCCTACTAAGTTAAATGCTGCTTCTGGATATTTATCTACTTCACCATCCATAATCATATTAAAACCTTTAATAGTATCTTGAATATCAACTAGACAACCTTTAAGCCCAGTAAACTGCTCTGCAACGTGAAACGGTTGAGAAAGGAAACGTTGAACACGTCTAGCTCTAGATACAGCTAATTTGTCCTCTTCACTTAATTCATCCATGCCAAGGATAGCAATAATATCTTGAAGTTCTTTGTATCGCTGTAGTAATTCTTTTACTCTTTGTGCAGTGTTGTAGTGCTCAGCACCTACTATGTCTGGAGAAAGTATACGTGACGTAGAATCTAGAGGATCTACCGCTGGGTAGATACCAAGAGAAGCTAAGTTACGAGAAAGCACTGTAGTAGCATCTAGGTGAGCAAATGTCGTTGCTGGAGCTGGGTCAGTGATATCGTCTGCAGGTACATATACTGCTTGTACAGATGTAATAGAACCTCTGTTTGTAGAAGTAATACGCTCCTGCATCACACCCATTTCAGATGCTAGTGTAGGCTGGTAACCTACTGCAGACGGCATACGTCCTAAAAGTGCAGATACTTCAGAACCTGCCTGAGTAAATCTAAATATATTGTC
>JBDNFQ010000316.1:0-10388 GCA_041689715.1 Bacteroidia bacterium | reverse complement strand
TTGTTTATTAAGCTTTGCAATGTTAGAAAAATAAAACACTTTTGACCGACAATGAACAAGCTTTTTTATCTTACAATAATTCTTATCATTTTCTTATTCTCTTGCAACTCTAATACGGATAAAGGGGAAATGAAAAAAGTGTCTAACTCAGTAGCCCAAGGGCAAGCTGGTAGTATTACTATTTTAGCTAAAGATGGCCTAGAGATAACAGCAGACTATTATCCTAATAGTGAGGCAAATACACTAATAATACTGTGTCATCAAGCTGATTTTAGTAGAGGAGAATATAGTAAAATAGCCCCGCGATTGGTAGACTCTGGATTTGCGTGTTTGGCAATAGATCAGCGTAGTGGTAAAATGGCAAATGAAGTACTCAATGAAACCGCTATGAGAGCAGAAGCTCAAGGTTTGAGCACTAACTATATTGATGCCAAAGCAGATATACTTGCTGCAGTAGACTATATAAAGGCAAATACAGATAAGAAAATTATACTTTGGGGAAGCTCTTACTCAGCATCGTTAGCACTTATCATAGGTGCAGAAAATGTAAATGTAGAGAGAATTGTAGCATTTAGTCCAGGAGAATACTTAGATAAGCAAGACAGAGTGAGCACGGCTGTTAGCAATCTTGGTAAGCCCATATTCTTAACAGGAGGGTCCGAAGAGTATGATATGATAGTAAAGCCATTAGAAAGTGCATTGCCAAAAGGGAATGTTATAGCTATAAAACAAGGTGTAAGTAGTGATCACGGCTCTAAAACTTTATGGAATGAGACTAAAAATGCACAAAATATTTGGGCAGAGGTAGTTTCTTTTTTAAGATCGTGATTCTATAACGAGTGTCCTTTTTTATTGAGGGTCCCTCTACCTCTTAGGTGATAAAAGACTATTCCCCTATGTAATGAGAGTTCACCTATAGCTATTTTATTATCTATAGATTCTATAGTCAAAATGAATTGACCCGTTCGGTCATAGAAATCAAGCTGGACACGCTCGTGTGAAGGGTTTTGAAAATGGAATATGCTCTGAATAACCACAGGATGAGGTACTACCAGTACATTATTGATAGCCTTAATTACTCGGACCGTAATACTATATGAGTGACCTTAACTAACCAGTTCTAGCCTTGTGTAGTTAAGTGCGTTACGGATTGGGTTCTCTAGTAGAAAAGTGTAATCCTTCTTTGTAGTATCACCACATACACCGAAGTAAGTGCCCTTGGTTTCAGAATAATCTACACTTTCCCCAGATACCTGAATGTCTTGGCATGTAAAACCAGCCTTAGTAGTCCAGCTCAGAAAGACTCTTCCTTCTATAGCCCCCGCTTTAAAATTTTTAACAAAAGGGCGATATTTATTTTGGGCTTGGGCACTAATTAGCGAAAAAATGAAATACACAGTAAGCCAACCTTTAATAAGGTTCTTTATATATGTATTTTTGCTGCTCATTAGTATTTAAACTATTTCAATATTGGATTCTATAAAATCGACCATTCAAGAGGTACTTCATGGTGAAAAACTTTTCTTGCTAGCAGGTCCGTGTGCTATCGAGAATGAAGAAATTACCATGCAAACCGCAGAATTTTTAAGAAAATTAACGGATAGGTTAGGTATTCCTTACGTATTTAAGTCATCTTATCGCAAGGCTAATCGAACTAGATCAAATTCTTTCACAGGAATAGGAGATGAGAAGGCTCTTAAACTCTTAGGAAAAGTGAGAAGTGAGTTCGGCATACCTACGGTTACAGATATACATGAAAGTCATGAGGCAGAAATGGCTGCTGAGTATGTAGATGTACTGCAAATACCCGCTTTTCTTTTTAGACAGACAGAGCTATTGCAAGCTGCCGCAAAGACTGGAAGGGTAGTTAATATCAAAAAAGGACAATTTGCTGCAGCAGAAGCTATGCAGTTTGCTGCACAAAAGGTAGTAGATGCAGGCAATAATCAAGTGCTGCTTACAGAGCGAGGCAATATGTTTGGCTATGGAGATATGATAGTAGATTACCGTAACCTAATTTGGATGAAAGAAATGGGTTTTAAAGTAATCATGGATAGTACGCACTCATTGCAGCAGCCTAATAATGGCAGCGGTACTACTGGTGGATTGCCTCAACTCATAGAGCCTATGGCCAAGGCGGCTGTCGCTGTAGGTGTAGATGGATTTTTTATAGAAACACATCCAGATCCTTCTAAAGCATTAAGTGATGGAGCCAATATGCTTCCGCTACATAAGATGGAGGATTTGCTCATCAAATTACTTAGAGTAAGGGAAAGCATTACTTAAAATTGGTAAAAATGCAAGAGGAGAATTAGTTTCCTAATCCTCCTCTCAACTAACTAACCAATTAAATCAATTATACCCGTGTCTATAACGTCAGCTATTACTGATATATTTTGGCAGTTAAATATCTTTTTTTCATTTTTAGGATACACATGCTCATACACAAAGATGAAAAGTGAACAAAACCTTACAAACTTTGTGAGATTAATAAATATTTTCGCACTCTTTAAGAATCAGAAATGGCATTATATCTATCAGAAATAGTTTCGGTATCAGGTAAACAAGGTTTACACAAAATGGTCGGTAACAGATCGACAGGCTTAATAGTAGAATCTTTAGATGCTGCTAAAAAGCGTTTCCCAACTAATCTCACTCAAAAAGTTTCGTTTTTAAGCGATATCTCTATGTATACACAAGATGGAGATCAGAAGCTAGAAGAAATCCTCAAGAAGTTACATACCTTGGCAGAAGGAGGAGAAAAACTTATTACTAAAAAGAGTAGTGGCGACGAAATTCAAGCTTTTTTTAGAAAAGTAGTTGAAAATTTTGACGAGGAGCAAGTTTACAACTCAGACATAGTGAAATTGGTAAGTTGGTATCTAATAATAAAGGATATAGTAGATTTCGATAATCTATTGGAATCTGAAGAGGATGCTGAGAAAGGTGCTAAAAAGGCGTCTGGTCCTGCTAAAGCCAAAAAGCCTTCTGCTAAGTCTGCACCTAAAGCTCAAAGTAGAGCAAAAGGAGGTGTAAAGAAAAGTGGGAATCTTAAAGCAGGATAAATTATCCTACATTAGGGCTGCTTCTAAGAGCAAGCCAATAACCGATTATACCCATGGGTAGGTAGCATAACACTGCGTCTACTAGCATTGGTGTTTCAGGAGAGTTAATAGATTTACTAGTTTCTAATCCTCCCCATAGGAATAACAAGGATATTGCTATGGCGATCCCTGCCGCTATAGATTTAGGAGCCCTAAACATCTTAATAATTTTAAAGGCTACAAAGGCACCGATTAATGTTCCAAATGCGTGGGCTAGAAACGGCATTATGTAGTGTTTAGTTTCAAATAAGTGTATGTTACCCCTTAAACTAGTTTCGTCCGCAGGATTTACACCATCAGGAAATGGGATTATAAAATTACTTATCATCAGCACACCCATATTGAGCATGGCACCTAAAAGCATGCCACCTACAAGTCCTAGTGTGGCAGCTAAAATATTTCGTACTGTGTTGTTCATATTTTTGGTTATCCAAATATAGTACTACTTTTCTTTAGTAGCATATCTCAAGTCTAGATGGTTCAATGCATTTACACGTATAGTATTGACCTTTTTACTTCGAATCCAGAGGCTTTCATCATAAAAAAGTAAGGCATAAGGTTGAGCTACTTCCAGGTTATGTTGCAGTGCTGAGAAAATTGCCATTCGCTTGGCGGGTATAGTTTCGGCAAGTAATTGCTCATATTGTGCATCGAAATCAGCATCTACATATCGTGTATAGTTGGGTCCATCAGGAGCTTTATTAGCACTATAGAAACACGCCATATAGTTTTCTCCATCAGGATAGTCCGCTATCCAACTGCTTCTGAAAAAAGATAAATCACCAGCAGATTTTTGTTGCTTGAGCAAACTGCTTGGTACTACATCTATTTTTATTTCTACGCCTATTTTTGCACAATTTTTTTGCACTAAAATGCAGAGGTCTAGATAGTTAGATGTGGTGGTGAGTATAAGTGGCTTGTCTTGAATTATACTTGACTTTTTTAAGTATTCCTTGGCGAGTGATACATCGTATGGGTTTTCCAAGGCCTTATGGTAAGAGGGGAGCCCTCTCGGACAAAATCCCCCATCAGCAGGTATTCCTATTCCATTCCGCAAGTACTGTATCATTTCCACTCTATTAATACAATAGTGTATGGCTTTTCTAAAATTTACATCATATACCGGAGACGTTTTGTCTTCTAAATTGAATGCGAGATACTCTGTATTTAAGAAAGGACTTTTATTAAGTACAAAGTCTTGTGTGTACTTAGACTTCAGTGTGCCTTTTGAAGTAAGTATTTCGTCTTTAAATGAACTTTCTAATCCAGTAAATAGGTCTAGCTTCCCTTGTGTAAACTCTAGTAGTTCTGTTTGTTTACTCTGAATAAAAGATATTGATATAGCATCTATCCTTGGTATCGGCTCTGTGCTGGTAGATTCAAAATAGTCCGTATTTTTGACCAAATTGAGTCGTACGCCTTCTGACCAATTTGAAAATGAAAATGGGCCTGTACCTACTGGATTTTTACCGAACTGAATACCCAAAGCATCTACTACCTCGTGCGGAACCACATAAGTATAGGCCATAGTAAGTATACTTAATAAGGGCGTAAAGGGTTTTTTAAGTTGAATCTGGAAAGTAGTATCATCTAAAGCGATAAATGGATTTTCATCCTGAATTATGCCATTAAAAATCCACGCACCATCAGATGCTACTTTAGGATCTATTACCCGATTAAAGGAGTAGGTAAAATCACTTGCTAATACCTTTCTTTTCATTCCCTTAAAAAGAGGGTGATTGTGGAAAAGTACGTCGTTTCTGATACTAAAAGTATACGTTTTGCCATCGGGTGATATCTGCCAACTTTTGGCTATACAAGGAGCAATGTTTAATTGTTTGTCAAGTTGCAATAACCCGTTAAATAGTTGATTTACAGAGCGTATGTTTTCTTGGGTACGTGCATATGCAGGGTCTAGGGAGGTGATTGCTGTTGCACTGTTGTATAGTATTATTGATTTATCTGTATTTTGTGAGTCCGTGTTACAAGAAATCAACACTATTGCTATGTGAATAACTAAGAAAAATCTGTTCATTGAACCGAATGATTTGAGTTTAGATTTGAATTCTAAAGATAGATAACGGTGAGACCATTGCTTACATATTACGGACATTCTTGCTTTTCTCTTCAATTGAGCGGTAAAAATATTCTGTTTGATCCATTCATTACGCCTAATCCCTTGGCAAATATGGTCGATGTATCCACAATTAAGCCAGATGTCATTTGTATATCGCACGGACACGGCGATCACGTGGCAGATGTAGTACAAATAGCAAAACAGAGTAATGCTCAAGTTGTAGCAGCCTATGAAGTTACCGAATGGTTATCTAAAAAAGGAATTAATAATTCTGTGCCTATGAATATTGGGGGTACAGTAAACCTCGGATTTTGTAAAATCAAAATGGTGAAAGCAGAGCACAGTAGCTCTTTCCCAGATGGAACGTATGCGGGTCTTGCAGTTGGTTTTGTTATTAGTAATGTAGAATACTGCTTGTATTATGCTGGCGATACGGCACTTACATTAGATATGCAGTTGATACCTCTAGAATATAAGTTAGACTTAGCCATACTACCTGTTGGAGATAATTTTACGATGGGAATATCTGACGCAGCAAAGGCAGCTAAGTTAGTGTCTTGCAGTAAGGTGATTGGAATGCATTTTGATACATTCCCTCCTATAGAGATAGATCATAAGGTTGCCGTAGATTACTTTGCCAAAGAAGACCTAAATCTTATATTGCCCCTCATAAATCAAACGATAGAACTATAAAACACATATATAATGTCTAAAATCATTTGCATAGCAAACCAAAAAGGTGGTGTAGGTAAAACTACTACTGCTACTAATCTAGCTTATAGTCTGGCTATACTAGAGAATCGCGTACTATTGGTAGACGCAGATCCACAGGCAAACACTACTTCTCATCTTGGTTTGGACCCAAAGAATATAAGGCTAGGCTTGTATGAGCTTATGGTTCAAGACTTAAATCCAATGGATGCAATATTGGATACGAAGTACGATTATCTACAAATACTGCCTGCCAATATTGACTTGGTAGGAGCGGAGATAGAAATGATAGATTTACCCAATAGAGAAAGAATAATGGGTAAACTGCTAGATAAAATTAGAGATAAGTATGATTTTATTATTATAGATTGCTCTCCTTCTCTGGGTATTATTACTACGAATGCCTTGGGTGCGGCAGATTCTGTTATTATTCCTGTGCAGTGTGAGTATTTTGCGTTAGAAGGGCTAGGTAAGTTGCTTAATACTATCAAAATAGTTCAGCGTAGTATTAATACTAAACTAGAGATAGAAGGATTACTTCTTACTATGTATGATGCTAGATTAAGACTGTCTAATCAAGTGGTAGAAGAAGTGAAACTGCATTTTCAACAGTTAGTTTTTGATACCATCATAAAACGAAATACAACTCTAAGTGAAGCTCCTAGTTTTGGCGTTCCGGTACTAGAGCATGATGCTACATCCACTGGTAGTATAGGTTATCTAAACCTTGCAAGAGAGTTATTACAAAAAAATGGACTTACTAAAATAAGTGAGGAAGAGAGAATTATACAATAAATGAGCAAGAAGGTATTAGGAAGAGGTCTTAGTGCTCTGCTAGAAAATGCGGACACAGATATTACGGGTTCAGAGCCTAAAGCACTGCACAGTATTGCTGATATAGAAATAAGTCAGATAGTGGCTAATGCTTTTCAGCCTAGAACAGAGTTTGATGAAGAAGCTCTACAGGAGCTTAGTGATTCTATTAAAGTTCACGGTATAATACAGCCTATTACAGTACGTAAGATAGGGTATGAGCAGTACGAATTGATAAGTGGTGAACGTAGAACGCGTGCGTCTATTTTAGCAGGAAAGAATAAAATACCTGCGTATATACGCTTAGCAGACGATCAGCAAATGTTAGAGATGGCATTAATCGAGAATATTCAAAGAGAAAATCTTAACTCTATAGAAATAGCTCTATCGTATAAGCGTTTATTAGACGAGTGCGGACTAAAACAAGAAGAGCTAGGGGAAAGGGTAGGTAAGAAGAGAACTACAGTAAATAATTACCTTAGATTACTTAGACTACCAGACGAAATTCAACTCTCTATTAAAAATGGAGAAATAATGATGGGTCATGCACGTGCACTTGTCAATGTAGAAAATCCAGAAAGGCAGTTTGCTATTTTTCAATCTACGGTAAAGAGCAGTCTATCTGTGAGGCAAGTAGAAGAGCTCGTAAGAAATGAGAAAGAACAGCCAGAAGGTACGCATAGTAAAGCTGCAGCTAAGTATTTTGATTTTACAGAATACATCAACCATAAGAAAGAAATAGAGAAAAGACTAGATACAGACGTTAGATTTAAATCTAGGTCTAATGACAATGGAACTATCATTATCAGCTTTTCGTCTAAAGAGCAGTTAGATGATATTATAAGTAAGCTTTCGTAGGTTAATTTTGTAACCCATGAGAAAGTTTCTAGTTGTCTGTATGGTATTAATAGGCAGTACTTTGTATGCACAAAAGCCTTATAGTGCTCAGTATTTTCAAGAAACTATTCTTAGCGATCAGCCAACCTCAAGCAATGGACTGTTTGACTCCTCAGGGTGGGATAATCCTAAAAAAGCGACTGTGCTGGCACTAGTGCTGCCAGGAGCAGGTCAGATTTATAATAAAAAGTATTGGAAAGTAGGTATAGTCTATGCTGGCATAGGTGGTCTAGTATATATGTACAAGTGGAATAGCGATAGCCTGAGAAATTACCAAGCTATCTATACGTCTAAAATAGATGGAGATTCTACTACACTTGATCTAGCACCGCTTAGGTCTGACGCCTCTATTAAAAATAAAAGGGATTTTCACCGACGCTACAGAGATGTATCCATCATCGGTTTTGTAGCTCTGTATGCCCTACAAGCTATAGATGCCAATGTAGATGCTCACTTAAAAGAGTTTAGAGTAAATAAAGACTTAAGTATGAAAATATCTCCAGATATCTATGCCTTTAAACCAAGTATTGGAAGGTATAATGGACTTACTGTTAGCTTACGCTTTTAGGATATCGGGTATTGCATACATTCGCAGTAATAATAAGTAATCACAGATAATGCAAAATATTTCAGTAATAGGATCAGGCACAATGGGCAATGGTATAGCCCACGTATTTGCTCAGAATGGGTACCAAGTTTCTTTAGTAGATATAAATCAAACGGCTTTAGACAAAGCTTTAGCAACTATTGGTAAAAATCTAGATAGAATGGTGGCTAAGGAAAGAATATCTGAAGCAGATAAAGCAGCTACATTAGCTAATATCACTACCTATACAGCAATGGCTGATGGAGTGAGCAAGGCAGATTTAATAGTAGAAGCAGCTACAGAAAACAAGGAGTTAAAGTTCAGAATATTCAAGGATATGGATTCCAATGCCCCTGCAGGCTGCATATTGGCGTCTAATACTTCATCTATCAGCATCACAGAGTTGGCAGCACAGACCGGTAGACCTGATAGGGTAATAGGAATGCACTTTATGAATCCTGTGCCCGTGATGAAGCTAGTAGAGATCATCAATGGATACAATACCTCTAAAGAAGTGACTGCTACTATAGATGAACTGAGCAAGAAAATTGGGAAGGTGCCAGCTATGGCAAATGATTATCCTGGGTTTATAGCCAATAGAATCTTAATGCCAATGATAAATGAGGCTATTTGGACACTACACGAGGGAGTAGGGCAGGTAACTGAAATAGACACAGTAATGAAATTGGGTATGGCTCATCCAATGGGACCCTTACAATTGGCTGATTTCATTGGGCTTGATGTATGTCTGGCGATACTCAATGTATTGCACGATGGATTTGGTAATCCGAAGTACGCACCGTGTCCGTTACTTGTAAACATGGTAAATGCGGGTAAAAAAGGAATCAAATCTGGAGAAGGATTTTACTCTTGGACCCACGGTACCAAGGAATTAGTAGTAAGTGAGAGTTTTGCCTAGTTTAAGTGAATAGTTTATTTCCTGAGAAAATAGAAATGCCTTTCGAAAGAAAGGCATCTTTTTGGTACTAGCCACATTTGGCTTAAGAAAATGAATCCAAAAGACTAGATAGAATAATAGTTAAAGGTAGAGGTAAGCCTACTTGTTCTCTCCTTCTTTTCTTAATACTTAGCAGATTAGTATTATTATGTAGGGAACTGCTAAAATTTTACCATAAAAAAGGCTCGCCAATTTGGTAAGCCTTTTTGGGAAGATTAGTTGAATTTAAGCACTGAAAAGGCTCGCGAATCTATCTTTATTAGCATAGGCTAGAACTATAGCAAGTACTAATCCGATAATTGCACCTCCTCCATTTGCGGGTGTATCCATTAATATATGGAACAGAGCTGCATTCAGCATTACGGCAATAGTAAAAGTAAGTGCTAAAGGTAAATACTTTCCTGCGAGTAAGAGTCCTCCACTAACAATTTCTATAACACCAATAATGGTCATAAAGTTAGATGACATGAGTGCACCCATCACGGCACCCATTTGCTCTGATATCTCAGGTGGAGGCATAAAGCCGATAAACTTATTCAGCCCGAAAATAAGCAAGAATGCACCTAAAAGGATGCGGACTACGATTGTGATTTTTTTGTTCATGATTTTGATTAATTTGGTTTAAAGTAACCACAATATAACAAATTAAATGTATGTACGCATACAACTTAAAGTATTACAGAGATGAACGGAAATAATTTAGGTGCTCTTATGGTCTAGAGCTGCCTTTACAAACCGCACAAAAAGTGGGTGAGGGGCATCTACCGTGCTTTTTAGCTCTGGGTGGTATTGCACGCCCACAAACCAAGGATGTGTAGGTAACTCGACTACTTCTACTAGTCCATTGTCAGGATTGATCCCTGCGGCTTTCATTCCCGCTTTTTCAAAATCTTTCAGATACTTATTATTGAACTCGTAGCGGTGGCGGTGTCTTTCTGAGATAGAAGATTTGCCATAGGCTGTATAAGACCTAGAGCCTTTTTCTAGTTTACACTTATATGCACCTAGTCGCATAGTACCTCCTTTTTTGGATATTCCTTTTTGACTATCCATAAGGTCTATTACGGCATCTTTTGTCTTGGTCATTTCGCTACTATGAGCATTTTTGAGACCAAGCACATTGCGAGCATACTCTATTACTGCACACTGCATTCCTAGACAAATGCCAAAGAATGGTATGTTATTTTCTCTGAGATATTGGATAGTATTTATTTTCCCTTCTATACCTCTATCACCAAAACC
>JBDNFQ010000315.1:0-6288 GCA_041689715.1 Bacteroidia bacterium | reverse complement strand
AGATCTTAAAGGAGAGTCAATGCGAAAAAAATTAACCAGAATTAGCTAAATTTACACCTAAATAGAATCGATTTTAATCATCTGTTTTACACGGCTCACTTTTACCCGGAATGGGTGGTTCACTTTAACCGGATTTCCCACTTAAGAGGCTAACAGAAGAAAAAATTAAGTTAATAGAAGAAATTGCAATTAAGGAAAGTGACAGAATAGATAGTATAATGCGTCAGGACCGTCACGGTACATTAGAAGAGCTTAAAAATCTTTCTACAATATCTAAGCTGGGATCTGACAATTCTGAAGTGCTTAATAGTTTGATTGCTGAAGTAAAACTTGTAAAGGGACAATTGAGCACACTAAACACACAGGCTGCTATAGCACCAATAGTGAAGATAGCCAAGATGGAGACCGAGACTACAAAGTTCATTAAGCGGGTTGCATACGCCGTCATAGTTATGTTATCATTGGTCATTCTTTTTATAGGCTGGTTAGCTTTAGAAAAACTCGGTTTGTTATGAAATCAAGCAAAACTTCCTTTTTTTGGGTAAGCTATGCCGATTTAATGACGAGTCTTTTCTTTATCATGCTTGTCTTATTTGTTCTGACGGTAGCAGCACTCAATATAAAAAATCGCGAGAATGTAGCAAAGGCTAAGTACTATGACCAAATAATGCAGGTAGACACAGCTATGTCAAAATTGAGTACAGAAGGAACCTTTAAATATATGTCTCAATGTAAAAAATATGTAGTTACAGATTTAATTGGGCAAGAACTATTTGCACAGAACTCTACAGAGATACTTTACAACTTCAAATCCCCAACTATAGAAGCAGGACAAAGGATTGAAGATTTCTTGAAAAAACTGAACAGAGTCAAAGGATTTTCTTTTTTAGTAGTGTTAGAGGGGAATATGGCCAATTATGTACCTGATGACCACAGATTTAAGAACAAAGAAGACTCTAAGGGCTATAAGTTAAGTTATGAACGGGCTCTTGCAGTTTATGAACTGTGGGTGACGAATGGCATAGACTTAAAAAAATACAACTCAGAGATCTTGATAGCAGGCAGCGGGTTTAGCGGCCTGTGCCGGGATCCAAAAGAAGAAAACAATAAGCGATTTTCAATTCAAATTATTCCCAAACTTGAAAAACTCTCAAATGACTAAATTGACATTCTATTTTCTATTTCTGGTGTTACTAAGTTCTTGCAGTAGATGTGGCTCTTCTAGGAACTACAGTAGTAACAATTCAGATCAAAAGTCAAACCGTATAAAAATGAGAATGGAAGGCGGGGTCTATTACATTCCTATAATTATCAATGGGAATTCAATGGAGTTTATCTTTGATACAGGGGCCTCCATTATTTCTATATCTCAAACAGAGGCTAATTTTTTATTCAAACAGGGAAAGTTGACGAAATCTGACATTCTAGGAACACAAGACTTCATAGATGCGAACGGTGATATTTCTCAAGGTGTGGTAATCAACCTTCGTGGAGTTCAAATAGGTAATAAATTACTTAAAAATGTAAAAGCCAGTGTAGTTAATAATTCAGTTGCCCCTCTGTTATTAGGGCAATCGGCGTTAGGTAAATTCGGAAGTTTTACAATAGATAATAAACATGGATATCTTATCATTAATTAAAAGCTTCGTACTACTGTGCTTTCTTGCAGTCTCTTGTACTAGGATTGGCAGCAATGACCGACATCAAGAGCAAAAATCTCAACAAGAAACGACGAAACCTGCAGTTCAGAAGGAAAGCTCGGCAAACAAGTACGATAAGATTGGCTACGGTCATACCATTGATGAATCTTTATATTACCAAGTTAAAAAAGTAGTTGACGGCGACACGTATTGGATAAACGACGGAACACCTACAGGAGTCAAAATACGTATGCTTGGTGTAGACGCACCAGAATCAAAAAATCGTTGGAAGAACAAAAAGGAACCCTTTGGTAAGGAAGCTTCAGACTATATGCATAATCTAATCATGGATAAAGAAGTAAGATTAGAATTAGATGTAGTAAGGTATGGACGCTACAAAAGAACCCTGGCTTATGGTTTTCTGAAAGATGGAACTAACATAAATATAGCATTGGTTAAAAATGGATTTGCTGAGCTGTATACTGCCCCTCCGAACATTAAATATGTAGATGATTTTGTGAAGGCCCTAAAATATGCTCACGATAATAAATCTGGAATGTGGTCTAAACAATCAAATTAACATTCCGTTCTAATCTATTAATAGGAGTACTTCTTAAAAATAAGATTCAAATTTTTAGCCAATATGAATGAAAAAACAATCAAAATAGCCCTCGCCATACTTCTATTAGTCTGTCTAGCACCCTTGCCTTATGGATACTACCAATTCGTACGATTTATCGCTATGATTGGGTTTGCCTACTTAGGTTATAATTCGCTTAGCAAAAATGAGGAGGCTCTACCTTGGGTGTATTTTGCACTTGCTATCCTTTTTCAACCACTCTTTAAAATTGCACTGGGCCGTGACTTTTGGAATATAATAGATGTTGAAGTTGCCGGATTCTTAATCTGGTCAATAGTCTACAGAAAAAAACAAGAGCAATAACAACCTCCCCCTAAACACATACGTAAGTATTTGCTGGCACTTTCAGCTACCTTATGTAATCCTAAATGGGTCTTGGCTGATTACGTAAATCAGTAAGAAAACCAAATATATATTTCCCGTTCGGTAAATATATGTACACGTCTAACCTAAAATAACAAAATTATTCCCGTTCGGTATATTTTTAATCTAAACGCATATATTTGTATGTAATTATCCCGTTCGGTATACAATGATAAGCAAGGAAATAGGAAACGTAATACGCACTAGGAGAAAGCATCTTAATCTCACCCAAAAGGATGTCTCTTTGGCTACTGGCTTGGGCATTCGTTTTATCTCCGAAGCAGAAAATGGAAAACCCAGCTGTCAGATAGACAAAGTATTGCAACTGATCTCAGTATTGGGCCTCAAGATAACGATCCATGAATAAGTCAGAATTCGTTTATATAAATGACATACTCGCAGGTACACTAGAAGTAGATAGTTATGGCATGCTCCTATTTAAGTATGACAGTGACTACTTGCAAAGTAAAAGTGCTATTCCGCTATCGAGTTCGTTGCCCCTACAAGAGCAACAATACTCTGGAGGTGCAGCTCAAGCATTTTTTGTAGGACTGCTACCAGAAGAAACAGAGCTGAAACAAATAGCCCAAAGCATGGGTACAGACTCAAGTAATAGTTTCAGACTACTCCAAGAGATAGGTAAAGAATGTGTAGGAGCAGTGAGAATAGGTGGTGCCCCTGAGAAGACTCCATCCAAGTATCAACCGATCACTGCATCCGAATGGGAGGCTATCGTACAAAACAATTTACATCGCGTATCGTATCTATACAAAGACAAGAAGCAGCGACTTTCACTGGCAGGAGCACAGTCCAAAATGGGTGTTCTGTTTATAGATAGTCAATACTATTTTGCACAGCATAGCTCCCCGACTAATTGTATAGTCAAGTTCCCTTCTGATCGTTTTCCAAACATCACAGAAAATGAATTTGTAACTATGACTCTAGCTGGATGGGTGGGGATAGATGTGCCCGATATTCAACTCACACAACTGGGAGGCAAAAACTGCTACACGATTAATAGATTTGATAGGGACATAACGTGTGACGAACTAACCCGTATCCATCAAGAAGATTTTTGTCAAGCTATGGGTATTCATACTCAAAATAAGTACGAACAGGACGGTGGCCCATCGTTTTCTACTTGTATACAGCTTATCCGTAAAGTATGCAGTGTGCCAGTTATTGCCATCAATAAATTCATTGATATTTTCATTTTTAATATCCTCATAGGCAACCGAGATGCACACGGTAAGAACTTTTCATTACTATATCAAAATGGACAAGTAGAACTGTCACCAGCTTATGATCTAGTCTGTACCGCTTTTTACAAAGAACTATCAGATGATATGGCTATGAAAGTAGGAAAACAATACGATGATGAGTTTCTAACTACAGCAGACATTGAGCTAGAGCTTTCAGCTGCTGGTATCTCGTATGGTCAGTTTCAGAAAAGAATGCAGCGTCAAATTACGCTACTCGAACAAAAAATTGGTGACATTATTTCGCTAGATATCAATGCTCAATTTGCACAAGAATTTATCGATCTCATCCAAGAACGCTTGCAGCAATTTAGTAATATCTAAGGTGTTATACTGTTTACCCGTAAACACATACGTATATATTTACGAGTAATCTGCTTTTTCGAGCAATTCTAGCTTCTTTAGTATCTCTTTAGCCAGTTCCTTTTCGGAGATTAAAGCATTGTCGCGGACCACACTTATGAAACCCAATTTAAGTGATTTCGTTTCAAGAAATGTATGAGCATCATCAATAGGTTCTGTCGTATTAATTCTGTCAGGTCGTAAAATTAGCAGATTTCAACTAATTTTAAGCTGCCAAAGACTTAAATGCAGCAACCTATCTTTAGTCACTAGTGACTTTTATTAAGCTATTCAAAGAATTATTTTACGCGAGATCACCTGAATATAGACTCTCGTAAGGTGAGTTTTGGCTGCAACTTTGAACAATAAGGGAGGCCATCTTAGACTATCCCTTTTGCTTAAAACCTCCTCCAAACTTGAAGGAAGGAGTGTCAAAATGTGACCTGATGTGACAACATCAACTCCCTTGGCTTGCAAGAACCTTGCAATAAAAAAAGGGTTACAACTTTTGAAAGTTATAACCCCTTGATACGGTTCTGTTGCATTAACTATTGCAAGTTACTAAATCTTTAGATTTGTACTTGAAAATTACTTCAATGTTCAAGCGTCATAGATATCCAAAATCAATAATTCTTCAAGCTGTCTATTTTAAGATCAGATTTACACTTAGTTACAGGGATGTAGAAGAGATTTTGAGACTAAGAGGAGTTATCGTTGATCATTCTACCATCTACCGATGGGTATATAAGTTTAGTCCAATGATAGAATCAAACATGCACAGGAGGAAGAAACAAGTTTGTGATAGCTGGAGGATGGATGAGACCTACATCAAAGTTGGAGGAACGGATCGATATTTATATAGAGCAGTAGATAAGTATGGGAGTACCATTGATTTCCTGTTAACAAAGAGGAGAATGAAGGGTTCAGCACAGAAGTTCTTGAACAAAGCCATTGGTAACAATGGAAAACCAAGGCTAATTAACATTGACAAAAGTGGGTCAAACACAGCTGCAATCAAAGTGGTGAACAGGAATAGCTTAACGTTCAAGAAGATCAAGGTCAGACGAGTCAAGTATCTCAATAACATTGTAGAGCAAGATCATCGGACGATCAAACGTCGAATATCAATAACCACAGGATTCAAAGAATTCGAATCCGCTCAGAGAACACTAGCAGGAATAGAAATCATAAACATCATCAGAAAGAATCAACTTGTAGGTCCAAAGAAAAGTTGGTTTGCTACATTTAAATCTTTAGCCGCTTGATTTAAAATGAAAACCTATAAATTTACATCTTCAACGAATTAATGCGACAGAACCTTTTGAATCTATTAGAAAGAGAATTGGAGGTTACAGTGAAGATGAAATTCGTCAAATGCTACATGAAATAGGGGCCAAGAAGTCTTCCCGCCAAGATGGATTAGGTGAATGGTGGTACTTAAAAGAGAGAGGGCAAGAAAGAATCGAGAATAAAAAAACCAAAGGCAATTAATTCATCCCTTAAGCCATCCATCTAAGTTTTACACCTCCTCCAATTTTAAAGGACTATGACAAAACGTGACTTTATGTGACAACATCAACTCCCTTGGCTTGCAAGAACCTTGCAATAAAAAAAGGGTCACAACTTTTAAAAGTCGTAACCCTTTGATTGTTAAGTGGGCCCACCTGGACTCGAACCAGGGACCACCTGATTATGAGTCAGGTGCTCTAACCAGCTGAGCTATAGGCCCGGTTAGTTAGTGTCTTATAATCTAACGGGGCTTTAGTGAAGCTGCCTGTCCGCCGTAGTAAAACGGAGGAGGAAGCTATAGGCCCGGTTAGATTTATTATCCTCTTTTTCAAAAGGAGTGCAAAAATAGCTACGATATCCAATTCCGCAAATAAAAAAGAGGCCCAAAGCCCCTTTCTTAGATTCAAGTATTAAGTGCGACACTATGTATAGGAGTATCAGCTAGGATAAGAATAAAGGATTCTGGGGCATGCCCCAGAATCCTTTTCGGAATTTTTTTATCACTTTTGCTTCCTACCAAAGACGCAAAAAATGT
>JBDNFQ010000314.1:0-5917 GCA_041689715.1 Bacteroidia bacterium | reverse complement strand
CGCAGTTTCTTTTGACCTCTCGGCCTATGTTTGTTTTGTCTATGCCACTAATTTTGGAGATGGCTATATTGCTATGACCTTGCTCCTTCATTACTTGAATCGTATACCTTTGTGTATCGGTTATGTGTTTACTCATTTTTGTAACTTTTTGAAGAGAAGTAAAGGTAGTAACATTTTCCGAAGCGGATTAGGGGCTAGACCCTAATCCGCTATTTCTATTACACCCTATACTCCAGCCCAGGGGTTGCGTTTATGACTTGAATTTAAAAAATATTAAACAATAGGCCAAGAAAACGCTACAATTACAAAACACCTATATTCATAGTGAACCAATTATTATGTAGCTAAGGAGTTGCGTTTATAACTCATGTGTGGCACTTACTTAATGTTTGTCAAAAATTTTTAGAAGATGGGAGATTTGAGGAAACGAAAACACTAATATAAAAATGCTTTGATTTTACACCTTTAAAGTATATGTGGCGTTCACGAAGACAGATGTTGTATACAATTTGTAAGAAATGAAAAATACAAGGAAAGGGGTATATTAAGATACAATCTTGAGCAATACTATCCTGTCCATCACCGATTCGTAACAGCTACTTTTCTAACTCTTACCTAATCGCCGCTGTGATAGTTTTAACGTCACAACACGCTCAAATCAACAAACAGGTTAAATAGACTATCCTTCGTGTCGTTTAAATGCTCATATACGCAAACTCACCAACTTAGAGCATTCTAAATCATCTGCTACCTATCAAAATAACTTCTTTCAGAAATATTGATATTTTTAACAAAAAAAAGGTGGACCGAAGCCCACCTTTACACTAGTCAATTATCGTGACTATTTCTTAAGTACTGTAAACTCAACTCTTCTATTAAGAGACAAATCGTCAGAAATTGGATTGCCTTCTCCCACAAAACTTGATACTAGCCTTGATCCATCAACACCCTTACTTATAAGATAATTTCTAACACTCTTTGATCGTTTTTCAGAAAGCTTAGAATTAAATTCATCAGAAGCCCTTTTGTCTGCGTGGCCCACTATGGCGATTTCCATTGAAGGATTTGCTAACATAATTTTAGCTAGATTATCAAGCTCGCTAACCTTTACACCCTTTATTGAAGAGCTATTTGTTTCAAAATAAACATTTTTAAAGCTTATTGTCTCACCTGTAGATACTGTTCCATTTTCAACTTTCGTCTTGAAATCGGTGAAATCAGTCTTTAGCTTCTCAACTTCATCCTTGATATTCTTAATTTCCTCATCCCTCTCTTCCGCATCCTTATCTAATTCTTCAATGTCCTCGTCATTACTATCTATATCTTTTCTATTTTTAAGGATATCTTCTTTATTCATCTTAACATCCTTATCCATAGCATCGATTAGCTTACGATTCTCCTTACTTTCTCCGCCAAACTGATATCCAAGCATTACTTCGTGTGCTCCTCTCATATACTGTCGGTAAGCATTAACAGCTAAGTCATAACTATAACCAATCATAATTTGACCAAAAAACTTGGCTGCTACAGAAGCAGAAGCCGCATACTGTGACCTGTACATTGCACCAAACCATAACTTCTCATCATAATTGAACATTGCATTTATATCATACTGAACAGGTGCTTGCGGTGTAGCTCTTAACATGGCCACAGGTTCAAATGTCAGCTTCTCAGACAAGGTGAAATCATATCTAACCGTAGCAATGTAATGTCTAACCAAATCATATTCTATGTCCGAAAGGGTTTTTAAATTATCATATACCAACTTATTAGCTAATACCTGAGGTACAGTAAAACCTATATTCAACTTTTTCATCTGATAACTTAAACCAAAAGTTGCATCAAAACCAGTAGTACTCTGACCTTGTAAAGCTATTAATGGATCATCCAAATGTTTCGGATCAAGTCTATCAAAATCAATCCTATTATCTAAGAATCCTAGAGACAATCCCATGTTCAAGTATTGATCCTTAGCAAGCTGTAAACCATATCTATAGCTTAACTTACCACCAGTTGAATTAAACTGACCTGCGTTGTCCTGATACAACGACACCCCGATACCCACTTTATTTGATTTAAGTGGGCCATCCATTGTGAATGCCTTTGTTTTTGGAGCCCCAGGGATAGCGTTCCATTGATTTCTATACAACAGGTAAGCTTGACCGTGTTCTTCGATCCCTGCTAACGCTGGGTTGTATAAAAACTTATTGAAATAATAATGACTCACCATAGGTACCTGTTGGGCTAATATGGTAGTTGCAAAACACATGCTTACAACTGTTAATATTACTAATTTTCTCATTTTAATCTACTTAATATTTGTTATATAAATTATTTAGTTCCTCTCAGTAGGTTTATTACACCTGTATACGGCTCAACATCTCTATTAGGAATAGTTATTACGTAGTAGTAAGCTCCGTCTGGCAACTCTTTGTCTCCAAATGTACCATCCCAATCATTCTGATAACCTACCGTTTTGAATACGACCATACCATATCTGTTAAACACAGCTACTTCAGCTTCTGGATACGCTAGAATATTATCTACTATCCACGTATCATTTCTACCATCCGTAGGTACAGGAGTTATTACATTATAAGGTCTCAATTTGAACTCATCTTTTATCGTAATTATAACCCTATCCTTATCCATACAACCATTAGCATCCGTTACTGTCAACTCATATTCCACTGTCTCTAGTAAATCTATTGTTTGCGGATCAGCGACAACTGAACTAAACAACCTATCAGACGGTGTCCAGCTAAAATCAATTACACCTGTACCTCCTGTTGCAGAACCATCCAATTGAACTGAAGACCCTTTGTCTATAGTACTATCAACTCCCGCATTTGCAATAGGATTTTCATAAACCGTTACGAATGTTGAATCTGAAGCGTTACAAGAACCTTGTGCTGGACTACCTGTAACAGTTACTACATACCAACCTTGGGTCGTAACTGTTATTGATGGAGTCTGCTCACCTGTACTCCAATTAAAAACTGAAGGAGTCTGATCTGAACTAGCATCTAATTGAGTTGATTCGCCATCACAGAATGCTGGCCTATCAGTAAAAATGGAAACAACTGGCAGAGGCCATACTATCGCAGGAGCTACTACCTCGTCTGTACATCCCTTATCGGTAACAACTCTCAATCCTACATTATACCCAGTAGTATTTGCTGCTGTGTAGGTATTACTTGGATTATCACCCGTTGTAAATGTTCCATCTCCAAATGTCCAGAAGTTCTCATCTATTGTATTTGATCCTGTTACAGATGAAGTATTAACAAACTCACTAGTTTCACCTATACATACATCACTCACTGTGAATGAAGCAATTGGCTTAGGCCAAACCGTTACGTTTAGAGTACTACTATCCTTACAACCATTATTACTTGTCGATACTAGTTTTACTCCAAAAGTTCCGTTCCCTGAGAAAGTAAATCTAGGACTAACGTCGCTCGAGCTACCTTGTCCTGCAAAATCCCAACTGTGCGTCATAGATCCATAAGGGATAGAAGCTCCATTCACGAATGACATTTCTGCATCCTCACACACTGGTGATGCCGTAAAGTCAGCATCTGGAAGTACATAAATTGTCACCTCTTTCATTACTGAATTTGAACATCCATTAGCACTTACAACCGTAAGTGTAACAGGATAATTACCACTTGAAGCATATGTGTGAACAGAATTCTGACCCGTCGAGCTGGTATTATCTCCAAACTCCCAAGTCCAAGATACAATTGTACCACTAGCTATTCTTGAACCGTCTACTGGTGCAAACACTTCATTCTTACATACATTATCGAAAGTATAATCTGCATTAGGCACATCATACACAGTAACAGACTTTACAATTTGCTCACTACATCCATTATCAGATATAGCAATTAACGTTACACTAAATGTTCCAGCCGAACCATATAAATGTGTTGGGTTAGTGGATAAACTAGAATCACCGTCACCAAAGTACCATTTGTATCCTGCTACACTACCTTCTGGTATAGAAGAAAGATTACTGAAGACTACTGCACTATCTTGACAAGCATTTTCAGTTACAAAATCAGCAACTGGATTTGGAGTTATAATAGCCACAGCAATTGAGTTAAGATCATCATTTCGACAACCTGTAACCTGATTAGTTATAGCATCTAGCGAAACATCAATAGTAGATGGCGTTGTTGTGTAAGGATAAGACCCTGTCACTAAATCAAATGCCCCAGAACCAACTCCTACAAGTGTTTTAGCTACACCATTCTCTATGTACTCTAATGACCATCCGTTTCCAGAAGGAACGTTCGTTACAGAAACAACAAACGTTGCTGTTTCATTTGGACACACTTTGGGAGCACCTGATATCGTAGCCACCGGCTGAGGATAAATAGTTACTACTGATGATGAGCTGTACAAGCCACTACACGGTCCACTCTTAACTAATACTCTGTAACTTGTAGTTTCTGTTAAATTTAAGTAATCTAAAGTATCTGTTCTGTTACTAGTAACAGTCCAAGTATTACCACCATCTGTAGAATACTCCCAGTTTTGTATACTTCCTATTTCTCCACTTAACGTTAAAGTTCCAGAATTATCATCAAAACATCCAAATGCAACACTTGGTGTTAATGTTCCCCCAACTGTTGTCGGAGCTACTGCTATTGTTATGGTCGTATCACTTGCATCGTTACAATTTGGTACGATTGTCGTATTTACAATATTATTTATCTTAACATCATAACTAGTGTAAGTTGTTCCCGTTGTTAGTACTGGTGTTACTATAGTAAATGAACCAGGGCCTACTCCAGATTTAGACAAACCAGTTGTAGTACCTACATCATACGTTACAGTCCAAGACTCTCCCACCTTTACATTATCGACAGAAATTAAAATATTTGAAGTGCTTCCAGAACAAATACTATCTGTTTGACTAGAAATAGTTACAGATGGAATATCATTAACATTGATCTCAAACTTATCGCTCAAGTCTAAGTTATCACACTTCATTCCGTTTGTACTACCAGACAAAATACTTACTAATTCTATCTCCGTTCCTACATCGATAGAACCAAGCCCTTGGGTAAAGTTACCATTACCTGTTCCGGTAAAGCTCATAGCTGTTCCATTAGCAGTATAGTTGATAGTCCAATTGCTTCCTGTTCCTCCGCTTGTAGTGTTTGACACAGTTACCGCAAGTGTTACAACATCTCCTTTACAAATAGTAGTCGGTTTAGCATTAGTAATAACTACTGTCGGGGTAGGAGCTACTGTGATAGTAACTTTCCCTGATGCTGCTTCAGAACAAACTCCACTCTGAACGATTACTCTGTAATCCGTAGTCATTGTTACGTTCACCGCTGTGTAAGTAGTTGTATCTGATGAGTTGATTGCAGTCCAAACGTTTCCTGTACTTGCATTTTTATACTCCCATCCCGTTACTGTTCCTACTATATTACTAGCTGCAAATACATTAACATCTGTTCCATTACATATTGCTGTATCGGCACTTGCTGTCCTTGCATTACTTACTGGATATACTTCAATAATAGCTGTATCCATATTGACTCTATTACAAGCTGCACCCGTTGTCGGTCTCGTACTTGTATTAACAATACTCAATAAGAATAAGCTATCTAACTCTGCTCCAGTTACTCCTGTCACATTATTTGTCTTAGCTGCTGTTGTAAAGTTATAGGTTCCACTTCCTGTTCCTGTTAAAGTCTGAGTTGTGTTAGCATCCAATCTTACCACTAAATTCCAATTATCAGTAGTTGACACATTACTTACATCTACTGAGAAGCTCACTGCGTTGTTATGACATAATTCACTCGGTACACTGTTTAAAGTGGCAAGTGGCAAGTCTATAACATCAATCGATAGATTATCCGTTAACGATGCATTCTCGCACTTCATTCCGCTG
>JBDNFQ010000313.1:0-5079 GCA_041689715.1 Bacteroidia bacterium | reverse complement strand
GCAGATAATATGGGTAATGCCTTTAGCACTCGAGGAAATAATAGGGATGCAGGCTTCTACAAGTCGATTTTTGAACTGGCAAAACCAGAGAATAAAGAGATCGGGGAGGCATTAGGTGCAGAGCTAGGGATATTAAATTCTTTGCTGTACCGCACGAGTAATTATTCTGCAGATTTCGAAGAAGACACTTATTTAGATTTATTTATTTTTCAGGCAGGTAAAAAGCAAGGCAAAGAAATAACGGGACTAGAGCAACTTGGGGCTACCATGAGACTAAATGAGATAGCATCAAAACCTGAAACAGACAAAAAGAAGCTCAAGGAGATCAAAGAAAAATCAAAAGAAAAACAGCATATACTTAGTAAAATACTAGATGGCAAACCCTATGCTGAGGTGATGGAAAATGCGTATAGACTAGGAGACCTAGACTTATTAGACTCAATGAGCCGTATGTCTGGGTCCTCTGAGAAGCAGCACGAGTATATTATAGTGTATAGAAATAGAGGTATGGCTGATGCCATGGATTCTATAATGCAAACCAAATCTCTTTTTGCAGGTGTGGGAGCTGCTCACTTGCCCAATAGCTATGGAGTAATAAATCTTTTGAGAGAAAAAGGATATACGGTTTCTCCAGTAAGTACTGCCAAGACAATATATGGGAATGAGGTAAAAGATAAACTAGAAGAGACTTTTATCACTCAAGAGTTTACAAAGCAGACTTCTTACGATGGACTTTTTAGTACTATGCTGCCGGGTCCGTTGTATGAGTTTCCGGAGTCTGGCAATACAATGTTGGCAGCCTACCCAGATATGGCAAATGGAGCCAAGTATGTGATTACTAGAATGTTCACTTTCGGTGCTTTGCATGGAATTACTCAACAGCAATACTTAGATAAACTGGATAGCCTCTTTTTTGAAAATATTCCAGGAAAAATAATCGAGAAGAAGCAAATAGACATAGATGGGATACCCGGGTTTGATATCATAAATAAAACTAAAAAAGGTGACATACAGCGATACCATGTCATGGTTACTAATACGGAGATAATCATCTTTAGAGCTTCTGGCAAAAAGGAGTTTGTGAATAGACCAGAGGTAAATCAATTTTTTAGTAAATTGCACTTTTACCCAAAAGAATTGTGGAAAGTTTATTCTCCAAAAAATGGGGCTTATTCTATAGAAATGCCGGGTACTCCTACGTATGAAGGGGAGAGTAACTCATTCTTGCGTGGCTATTGGAAGAAAACAGTACAGAGTTATCATGATACACTCGGTTACTATGCAGTACTCAATAAAAGCCTCATGGATATTGAATATATGGAAGAGGATTCGTTTGAAATAGCAAAAATAGCTCAATTCTTTAGCGATCAGTTTTCCTATTCTATTATAGAGAAGGAACAAGACAGCACGGGGGGGTACTCATCTTTTGCTGCAGTGGCAGGTAAAGAAGGCTATCCAAACTTGCACGTGAAAGCTATGGTTGTAGGTGCTCAGTACTATCTGCTGGTTGCTCAGACAAATGATCAAAAAGCGAGTTCTCGATTTTTTAATAGTTTTAAAATTCAACCTTTTGTTTTTCGAAGACCATTTGAGACCAAGCATGATACGGCAAGGATGTTTAGTGTAGTAACCAATGTGAAGCCGCCTGTAGAGGTAGAAGGATATTATAACTACTATAGAACTGACGAAGAAAAGGATGATAGCCACGAGGGAAAAAGTAAAACTGCGGTTTACTATAGCAAGGAGTCGGATGAGACTATCTACGCTCGTAGGTATAAATTCCAAAAGTATTTTTACGAGGATAATATAGATTCTCTATGGGATATGTATAGCAGTCAGCTAAAACGCAATACTTACTTTGCCAGAGAAGAGAGTAGATCGATAGAAAGTGATTTATATATTTACGAAGCAGAAGTAGGAGATACCAACTCAGGCAGGAATATTTTGGTGAAGCATATTCTAAAAGGAGGAGTACTATACTCCTTATTTACAGAAAATGATTTTAGACAACCTAGAAGTAAGTTTATATCCGAGTTTTTTGAGACATTTACTCCTTGGGATACGGCTATAGGTATTCCTATACTACAAAATAAGGTAGATTTATTCCTGGGAGATTTGGTGTCTAGTGATAGTACTAATAGAGAAGCAGCCTATAATTCATTTGGCTCCATACATTTTGAAGATAGCGACGCCCCCAAGATGATAGTAGCATATAAAGAAAACTATAAGGTAAAGCATAGCTTACATAACAGAACCTCTCTTATCGAGGCTCTAGGTAATCTTGAACATCCAAGTGTGGTCCCTTTTCTTACAAATACGTATAGAGAAATCGGAGATTCTGTGCAATTGCAGATCACCATACTCAATGCACTTGCTAATCAACAAACCAAGAAGGCCACTAAGTCTTTTGCTTCTTTAATAACCAATGAAACACCCTTGTCTGAGGATAAGGAAGACCTAGAAGAAATGTTTTATCCATTCTCAGATAGTCTCAAGTTAGCTAAAGATTTATATCCTGATGTATTGCTGCTAACTGCATTGCCAGAATATAAGCAGCCAGTATATAGCCTGCTTGCTATGTTGCTAGATAGTAACCTGATAAAACCAAAGGTGTATAAGAAACACGTAAAACAGCTAGTTTGGGAAGCTAATAATGCCATAAAACGTCAGAAAGGAGCAGAGTCTTTTCAAACAGCGGATTTTTATAAAGAAGAAAGCAGAACCACGCTTTATAGCTACAATGATCTATTAGAACACTATGCTATACTACTAGAGCCTTATCGCAGGTCTGCCAAAGCAAAGCAGTTTTATACTCGGGCCGAAAATTTAAATTCCCCAGGTTTTAAAATAGACTTGGCACTAGCTAGATTAAAAGGGGGAGAGCAATTGCCAATAAAGCTTTGGCAAGATATTTCTGCTAATAAAAATGATAGGATTGTCCTATATCAAAGGCTAAAGAAAATAGAAAGACTAGATCTATTCCCTGCAGAATATAATAATCACGATACTCTAGCAATGTCTCTCTATGCACAGAAGGCAAGAATAAATCAGTACAAGGATAGTTTACTGTTTGTGATGAAAGAATTCGTAAAAACTAAGAAGGATTCTGGGTATCTGTATTTCTATAAAAGTAAGGAGAAAAACGAAGATTGGGTGTATGGCTACATTGGGCTCATAGATTCGTCAGTCCAAGAGATTGAAAGATATGTTTATACCTATGCCGAAGATATTAATTTCAATAAATACGAAAATGAAAGCTTACAGTTAAGAAAACAAATAAGAGAATTTGAAATGAGAGATCGGAAGCGATATAGAGTGAGTGATGAATTGGAGTTCAAAGATCTAAAAAGCCCAAGAAGAAGATATGACTACAGTAATTTTTAGAAAGTACTAAGCCACGTCGTCGTAGTTAGTGAATTTACCATCATGCCATAGGTCTTCTATTTCGTAAAAACCACGTACGTCTTTTTGAAAAACGTGTACTACTACATCTACATAATCTAGTAATACCCAGCGATTTTCGCCCTGGCCTTCTCTACCGTTCGGCTTTTGTTTTACAGCTTTTAGTGTTTCTTCTTCTACACTGTCTGCTATAGCTTTTACTTGTCTATCGCTATCTCCGTGGCAAATTACAAAAAAATCTGCTGCAGCTTCATTTACATGGCTGAGATCTATTTTAACTATATTTTTTGCTTTCTTCTCCTGCATTCCCTTGATTATAACCTCGGTCAATGCATCTGCCATTTTACTCTTTTTTGCCATTTATTGCGATAACTTTGCTGCAAAATTAGTGTAATACTCTTATAGAACGTTACGCTGCTTTTTATATATAAGTATTCCTTCATTGACCAGGTACACCATAGAATTTTTAAACGAAGTAGAATCTACCAATACGTATCTTAAAGAAAAAGTACGTAAGCAAGGATTGGTGTCTCCTTATTGTGTGTCGGCAGCTGTGCAAATGCATGGGAAAGGGCAGCGAGAAAAAGTCTGGGAATCAAAGCCTTACGATAATATTCTTGCAAGTTTCTTAGTGAATAAACCTGGAAGTTTCAACGATTTATCTAAGCTTAATTACGTTGCGGCACTTGCTGTAGTAGACTGTTTGCAAAATGCAGGGATAACTAATGTAGCTATAAAATGGCCAAATGACGTGTATGTAGCCGATAAGAAAATAGCAGGAATACTGATAGAAAATAGTCTAACTGCTAGTGAAGTGAAAAATGCAATAGTAGGGATAGGGCTAAATGTAAACCAGGCTGAGTTTGATAATCTTAACGCTACCTCTATGGCTTTGGAAACAGCTATTACTTGGGACGTAACTGAAGTGCTGCATCATCTATACGATACTGTTTATTACTATCTCAAGCAAGATTTGAGTAAGCTTCTGCTCAGCGTCAATGATTTGCTTTTTAAGAAGAACGAGCTTGTAACCTTTGAGCAAGACGGACGTACAGTGAAATACAAGATAAAAGCAGTTTTAGCCAATGGTAATTTGGCAGTACTACAGCACGAAAATCAAATAGAACTAGAGCATCATAAAGTGAAATGGATACTGTAAATCTTTGTATAGATATAGGTAACACTTCTACCAAAGCGGCTTTATATAGAGGTGTGAAGGAAATGGAGTATATGAAACCATTTACTGCTGAGCTATTTAAAGAGTTGGTGAGTAAGTATTCGCCTAGAATCCTTGTTTCTAAAACAGGTAGTAACCCAGAGTTAGAAGCATTGCTCCAAGATTCGGATTACTTAGACCACAATACGCCATTGCCAATAAAGATAGACTATAATACACCGAACACTCTTGGCAGAGATAGGATAGCGGCAACAGTAGGTGCTTTTGCACTGCAAAAGGATGTATCTTGGCTTATTCTAGATTTAGGCACTTGCCTTACTATCGATTTGTTGACAGATAACACCTTTCGTGGGGGACTTATTACTCCGGGAGTGCAGATGCGATTTAGGGCTATGGATGAGTTTACAGCAGGGCTACCCTTGGTTACTATGAATTATGACTTAGCTTTCCCTGGCAAGAGTACTAAAGAATCTATGCAGGTAGGTGTGTGCCAAGGAATC
>JBDNFQ010000312.1:0-2714 GCA_041689715.1 Bacteroidia bacterium | reverse complement strand
GTTTCCTCGAGTGCTAAAGGCATTACCCATATTATCTGCTACATAATCATCTGAGGTCATAGTCTGCATCCACGTTTCTGGATTAATCTCTAGTGAGACCACATCTACACTCTCTATGGCCTTGTAAAATGAGTCGCTAAGGTGAAAGGCCACCTTGTCGCTAACGTGCATAGTCCCATATAAATAGGAGGCTTTTTCTAAGCCGTTACCCGTTATTTCCCAAAGGAGACCTTGATAGGTTGGGGCTTGGGCAAATGAGGTAGAGTAACAAAAAAGTATTATTAATACGCTAAGTATTTTTTTCATAAAGAATCAAAACAACGACTTTTTTTTCATTAGTCATATAGTCAAATGCATTTCTCTTTCAAAAAAATAGTGTGCTAAAGGACTTTTTGTTAGAAATATGCCTTGATAGCATTTCCAAAATAAGGCGGATCAGCTACTTCTGAATGACGTATTTTGGTTCTCTGCAATTCTTGTTTCACCTTGCTACGCAAAATTCCGTCTCCTTTACCTACAATAATATATGCAAATGTAACGCTCTGTTTTCTGCAGTCTGCTACAAAGTCTTTTAATGATTCCATTTGCATAGGCAATCTCTGGTTTGCCGGAGTGCTGTTTCCGTGAGGAAAAAGCTTGTCAAAATGCAAATCCAGCTCCACCTTTCGTTTAGGTGAGCTGGATTTTTTAGTTTCTTTTGGCAAAGAAAATGCAGACGAAAAATCTCCCATCATCATTCGCTTTAGTAGATTTGGATCTATGGGCTTATCTTCTTCCATAGGACAAAGATAGATTCTAAAACTTAGTAGTAAGCGTGATCATTAGTCTAGTATTGGTCAACTTATTATTCACTCCATTGCTAGCCATTCCAGCTACAGAATAGGGCACATAGACCTCATTTGTCATATCTCTAGACATCCCAAAATCAAACGCCCAGTTTTGCTCATGCATCCCAAATCCTGCACTTATAATCTTACGACTATACTCAGAACCTTCTGCTAGCGGATTCCCTATACTGGCAAAACCACCTCTAAGTCTAAAGGAGTTTATCACGTACTCACCTCCTACTTTTAGATTCAAAGTACTTCTATACTTATTAGCAATATTATCATTACTAGCTTCGAATAATTCACCTGTTGAAGAAAGATTCATTGTACTGTAATCTATAGACTCTAGTTCTGCTGACACTAGTCCCCTCTTGCCAAAAATATACGCAGCTTGTAAGCCGTATTTAGCAGGAGTGGTGATATTGTATTTGAACTCCTTTTCAATAGTACTCAGGTCATCTATCGCTCCATCATCTTGCCTCACATATAGTTCGTCATTGTAATTATCGGTAAGCACTAGCTTAGTAGGTGTGTGCAGCGTACCCCCAATTCTTAGATTATTATTGGGTCTAAAAATCACACCAAGTCTACCATTCACTCCGTACCCTTTGGTCTCTAAGTTTCTTTTAAAATCAAAAGACCTCCAGTTCCCTGTGGTCAAAGGATTATCTATTTCAGAAAAAGTATTAGACTCGGTATAGTTCACTTGTGTGATGTTAAGACCTCCACCAAAATACACCTTATGCTCAAAATTAGCGGCAAAGGCAATGTTATACTCTCCCATTCCCCCTCTAGTAATAACCTTACCACTCTGAGATACTGGTCCATTAGCAGGATCATAGTTAGCAAAGTAATTTCGATTAGAAGATGAGTCTATTAGATAACTGTACCAAAACATATTATCGAAATAATAAAAACCCTGAGACAATTGCTCGTCATTAGCATCTAAATTCGTTGCATTAGTTCCCTGTACATAGTTGGCTACATAGTCTGTAAATGAATTTTGAGTATTAGAGCCGGTATAGCTTATGTTTTTATCAAAAGAGGCAATTTTATTGTAGCCCAATTGAAAATTAGTATTTACCCATCCTTTTTTTTCGGGGTTACCACCTCGCATCCGTCTATCGGTAAAAACTAAGTTGATTCCAGTAAACTGTGGCGAAAATAGATTTGAAGTCCTAGCACTTCCACTCAAGTAACTAGATTTATTCTTTAGAGAGTTAGTACCCAGCGAGATATTAAACGCATTGGTCTTATACTGTCCTAGACCTGCAGGATTAGATAACACTGCAGATTGATCTGCTCCTAGAGCTCCTGAGGCTCCTCCTAGAGCCAAAGATCTTGCAGTACTCCCTAGTACTGGAGTCTGTGAAAATCTAAGTGCATCAATGTCACTTTGGGCATCTACTTTGGTAATAAGCAGTCCGAATATGGCTATTAAAATGATAATTTTTTTCATAATTTTATATGCTAAAGGTTATCATCTTCTTCTGCTAGAGCTTGGTGCACTGCTCTTACTTGGCGATGAACTTCTACTTGGCGTTGTTGTTCTACTTGGAGTAGCACTTCGGCTTGGGCTACTTGATCTTGCAGGCGGGCTATACGACTTGGAAGGGGTACTGCTTCTGCTTGGCGTTGTTGTTCTGCTTGGAGTAGCACTTCGGCTTGGGCTACTCGATCTTGCAGGCGGGCTATACGACTTAGAAGGGGTACTGCTTCTACTTGGCGTTGTTGTTCTACTTGGAGTAGCACTTCGGCTTGGGCTACTCGATCTTGCAGGCGGGCTATACGACTTGGAAGGGGTACTGCTTCTACTTGGCGTTGTTGTTCTACTTGGAGTAGCACTTCGGCTTGGGCTACTTGATCTTGCAGGCGGGCTATACGACT
>JBDNFQ010000311.1:0-8001 GCA_041689715.1 Bacteroidia bacterium | reverse complement strand
GTCTCTGATGACTATGTAAAGGAGATAGAAACTATACTAAACAATAGACCTAGAAAACGCTACAATTACGAAACACCTATATTTGTAATGAACCAATTATTATTTAACCCAGGGGTTGCGTTTGTAACTTGAATGTGGCACAGTCAACATCATCTTAATGTTAACAATATCTTAATGTTAACAAATATTTGATAACATTAGAGTGTTTAAATTTGACCCCATATGTTGAAATCCACCATCAGAAAAGCAACTGCACAAGATGTACCGGAACTTCTTAAGCTAGTAAGAGAACTTGCTGTTTTCGAAAAATCCCCAAATGAAGCGATTAATACAGAGGAAAAGATGCTCGAGGATGGTTTTGGGGTGAATAAGCTCTTCGATGCATTTGTAGCAGAGCTTAATGGTGAAATCATTGGACTAGCTATAACCTACTATAGATATAGCACCTGGAAAGGAAAGTGCATTTACCTAGAAGACCTAATAGTAACAGAAAAGCACAGAGGTATAGGTGCAGGACAGCAACTGTTTACTCATTGCATTGATTTTGGCAAAGAAAACGGATGTCACAAAATGATCTGGCAAGTACTCGACTGGAATCAGCCCGCTTTAGACTTTTATACACTATACGGTGCTCACTTAGATGGTGAATGGATAAATGGCTCGTTAGACTTATGAAAAAGGACTATATTATTTGGGCAGCAATAATTCTGCTGGATATTATTTTAGTCTACTTTATTCCAAATACTTTTGATAATGGAGATAGTATAAAACACTACATAGAGGCTCACCAGGCATGGCTCACACCACACTATTTCTTGGATATGTGGTCTAAACCTATTTTTATTTTTTTGGCCTCCCCTTTCGCTAGTCTGGGCTGGTGGGGTATGAAGTTATTCAACATCGCTTGTGTATTGCTTTCCTCTTTTTTGATGAAGAAAATATTCGAACAATATAAATTGAACGGTTGGTGGGGCGTATTTATATCGCTATCAGCACACACATTCTTTCTATCGCAGTCTTCTGGTCTTACTGAGCCCTTATTTGCAGTATCCTTAACGGCTATGGTATATCTAGAGATAAAAAACAGGTCTGTGATAGCCTTGCTCTTACTCTCGTTTCTCCCGTTCATCAGATCAGAGGGATATATAATAGCCGTGGTTTTTCTTGTATATCTACTTTTTACTAAGAAGGTGAAATATATTCCTTATCTGCTAGTCGGTCATTTAATTTATGGAATTATCGGCTTATTTGCATTGGGTGATTTTTTATGGATGTTTCATGAAAATCCTTATGCAGGCATTGAGCTTAAGTATGGCAGTGGAGATATCTTACATTTCGTAAATCAGCTTCCTTTTGTGGTAGGTCTGCCTATTTATATGCTCTTCTTTTTAGGAGTAATACACGGTGGAATTCGTTTTTTCAAAGGTAAAATGGAGATTAAAGAGTTTATACTTATCTACGGTATAACTATAGGGTACATAGCCGCTCACAGTATCTTCTGGCGATATGGGCTCTTTCATAGTTTTGGGCTTAGTCGTGTGCTCATTGCCATTATCCCGCTTATGAGTTTTGTAGCATATAGGGGTATAGAATGGTTGGTTTGTAGCCTTTATTTTGTCCCTAAAAAATATATCTACTCCATATTTATAATAATTATATCAGGCTTCCCTTTTATAAAAAATAAAATGGCCATAGACTGGAAAAAAGACATTGAACTCTCTACAGAACAAAAATTAATACAGGATGCAAATACCTGGCTCGTAGAGCACCAAAATATAAATAGTAAACCTATATATACCAACCTCTTTTATTATGCTCTTGCAAGTAATAAATTGATAGATAATGACAAGCAGATACATAGGCTAGAACTACTAAAAAACCCATCACACTCTCCAAAATCTGGAGCATTTATTTTATGGGATTCATCCTTTGCTCCTACGGATGCGGAGGTAGATAAGCCGATGATAGAAAATACTCTAGGAGCTCAAAAAATAAAGAGTTTTACCACCTCTGACGGATTTCAGCTCGTTATTTATCAACTGCCTTAGTTCGCTCATACACTCCATATCCATTTGCTTCGTATACCCTATAGAGTTCAGGGTATATCTCGTGTATTTCGCCAAAATTTTGAACCTTAGCTGATATACTGATTGGGATATTTGTTTCCCTCACAACATAATCACGTAAGTTGACATGAAATGATAATCGCTCCTCTTCATTTAAATTATGCGAATCTCCTAGCTTAAGCCTTTTGAGTATTGTTTTTTTAGCCTCTTTCAAATCATCAAAACTAGCTTGCTCAGCATAAAATAAGTGAGCATAGCTTTTGAAACCGAAGGTGAAATGTGCCATTTCCTTACCCTTGTATTTTTCTAGTTGAGTTATCCAGTTCCCTTGTACAGTCTGCTCTACTTGCGACACGAAGCTTAACATAAGTAGCGTGATGACTAAAGAATTAGCGACCAATAAGGAGGATATCGAAATTTTACTCGGTTTGATAAGTGTTTTAAATAACACTCCTGCCAGTATCATGGCTAAAACAATAGGAACATAAGACCAGCTCACTTCTGTTTGCAGCTGTGCCAGCACAAATTCATCTGATATATGCCTAGATAGTAGCTTATTGATATCTATAAGGTAGAACGAACCGCACGCGGCTAAAATTAAGACCCATACTCCACCTACAGCACCCAAAAGTATTCTAGAAAACCGAGTTAATACGGTATATCTTGACAGCCAAACACCTCCTACTGCGGCTAGAGGTATATAGCACATACTACTATAGTGTACTATCTTAGTGGTTACAGATGAAAATACAATTAATACAACCCAAAACAAGACCTTCATCCATCTTACATAGTTAGCATCCCCTCTTATTTCGGTTTTACTAACTATAGGCTTTAGTACAAGCACAAATAGAGGAAAGCAACCAATTAGCAAGACTATAAAGTGATAATAAAATGGCTGTCCGTGAGAAGCGATAGGATATCTAAATAAATCTATTTGGTAAATGATGAATTCTTGTAAAAACCACCATCCACTTTGATATACTTGTATGCCAAAGAATAATACTGGGAATACTAAGAGTCCACCTAAAAGGAAAAGAAGCCCTCTGGTTGTATAGAAGTTAATCCTATAGTATAGTTGGTATACCAAGCCGGTAAGACCTACTATGAGTAAGCAAACAGGTCCTTTGGTGATAACTGCTAGTCCCAGAAAAAGTCCCGCCCAAAAGAAATTAGCTATTCGCTTATTTTCTGTGGACCTCACTAAATATAGGGTGGAACAAAAGATAAATAAATTAAATAGCGGATCAATAATACCCGACTTGAAATAGAAATGCGGAGTAACAGAGCCTATGTACATTAGCAATGTAAAAACACCAGCTTGCTTGCCGTATCTTCTATATACCGAGAGATAGAGTACAAATAGAGTCACTAAACCTATGACAACATTTGGGAATCGAGCGGCATACTCATTCACCCCAAAAATGGACATAGAGTAAGCTTGTAGCCAAATAAACAAAGGGGGCTTTTCCCAAAAAGGTTCGTAATTAATCTGAACATTGAGCCAGTCTCCAGATACTATCATCTCTCTGGCCGCTTCTGCGAAGTTTATCTCATCCCAATCAAACAAGTGTACTTGCCCTAAAAATGGAACAAAGAGCACCAGATAAAAACAAATGATAGAGATAAATCCTAGATGCTCCCTAACTTTCTGCCACATACTCTTTGGGAGGTAATAGCTTATTAAATAGTAGAACTGTAATGCTAGCCACAAATAATCCGATAACGGCTCCTGCTACTATATCACTTAAAAAATGTTGCCCAAGGTATACTCTAGAGATACCTACCAACGCAGCCAAAGTAGGAGCTAAAACTTGAATCCACTTTTTCTTAAGTCCTAAGGCCAGTACCGTAAAAAAAGTAAATGCCCCCGTAGTATGCCCACTAGGGAAAGAATTATTTTGATGACGCTTGAGGTTTTTTACAGGAGCCAGATCCTCGTATACACTAGATGGTCTTCCTTCGTTTTGGAACACGAGATGTTTTAAGCCTTGCGAGGTAACCATAGATAAAGATGCCGCTGCAAGAAATATTGCGATGTAGCGTCTCTTTGCAAAAACAATAATACAGAGTAAAACCAATGCCCCTCCAAACAACTCACCTAAGCTAGTGAGCCCAAGAAAAAGTTTATCTGCCAGCGGCGTATGCAGTTCATCTAGTTGCAATACCAGTTCTCCTTTATTCAAAAAGAGTAAAGTGAATAGGCCAATGAGTATGTAACTCAACGCCAAGGAATAATAAACTCGATAAGATCTAAATAATGCTAACAAATCGGTTCAAAAATAGGAGTCTTATATAGTTTATAAGAGAAAAAAATGTTTATTTGAAAAATCTTAAAAAAACGTACAAGTGGAAAGAGTAAGACTAGATCTAGAATTCGTAATAAAATCATCTCCAACTATACTGTATCAGTACCTTTCTACACCTTCGGGGTTGGTAGAATGGTTCTGTGATGATGTCAATATAAAAGGAAGTAAAGAGTACACTTTCTTTTGGGATGGCGAAGAAAATAAAGCGGAATTGGTTAAAAAAATTAACGGTAAATTAGTAAAGTTTAAACTGCTTGATAATGCAGCAGATGAATATTTTCAGTTCGAAGTAACTAAAGATGAGCTCACTGGTGATATAGGTCTACTTATAACGGATTATGTAGATGCTGACGAAGTGGAAGAAATGGAGATGTTATGGGATAGTCAAGTAACTCAACTCAAGCATGCACTAGGACTAGCCTAGTATCGGCCGTCTATTTCATCTTTATTATTCCTAAAGTTTTCTACTTCAGATTTTAGCTTACCGCTAAGGACTTTTATTTTATCTGTGGCCATATCAATGTACTGGTTTTCTACTGGCACAAAGTCCTTTAAAAACAAAGCATATTTGTCTGTTGCACCTTTTAAACCAAGGCATATGGTTGCTTGCTCCTTAGTAGCAGATAGACTCCTTTTTAGTATATAAGCGGATTTAACACGCATCTCTCCTAATGAATCTAGCTCAATAGCAGAAAATCTTTTTGCCATATCCTCTTTTGCGGGTTGCACTATACAATCGCATATATCAGGATCATCATTACAGTATTTATATTCGAGTGTTGCTATGTCTGCCATATTGGTTTCAAAGGGGCCCCATGACTTATAGTACATTACCCCTACTACCAAGGCCGCTACTATTAGTGAAATTAATATTTTGGTAGCGAACTTTCTTGCATATTTCAGCAGGATAAGAACTACAACTATAGCTACTATAACAGTAAGAGACATTTGCATCTAGACAAAAGTAGTTATTTCTTATTAGCCACTAAGAGATTATACATCTGTTCGGGGCTAATCTCGTCATTTTTTAGTTTTCGACGTTTCCCAATATAATAGCCCCTACTTACATCTTCTAAGAAGTACATATTAGCCAAATCTGTGTTACTGTACCCACCAGGGAACTCCAATTTATCGTAATAAAACGTGATACGTACTTGCTTAGGCTCGTCACCGTGGTTTAAGGCTATAATCTTAAGCTCTGGGAACTCCGTATTTATTTTGTTTAAATAAACGGTATCGGCACTTAAAGATTCATTATCCCAGAAGTACAAATACACTTCTTGATCCTTATATTCTGTAATCGAATGCTTTTTATTGAGAATATTAAAATATTCAAATTTAGGAGCCTTTCTGCCTACCTCTAGCTTATTAGAGAGCGTGGCATCGGCATCTTCTTTTATTTCCACAAATGCTCCAGTAGATTCAATACTTACTATGCGATACTTTTTTCCACCCCACTCAAAAACAGTTTCGTCTAGTGCTGGTGAGAGATTAAATAACTGATCATTAGCAATCTGCTTTTTATACTGACCTACAAATATCTTATCGGTACAGCTCTCATTGTAAATGCCGTTTACATTCATATCTTTTAACCCAATAGTAAAAGAGTCTATACCATTGTTGTAATCCGCAGTCACACTATTATATCGTTGCTCTCTAAAGCAATAGTTAATATCGGTAAATATTTTCTTACCGCTGTGAGCCTTGTAATGTTCTGTAAGTAAATTTTTGTACCTTACATTTTCGCCGTACTTAAATCTGGTCAATTTAATAGCGTATTTAGCTTCTTTTATTTGAGCATTTTCTAAGGTTATATCAAAAAACTCTTGTCTATACGTTACACTATCTGGCCCACCGTCATTGCTGAAATCGAAATCATTATTTCGGTCTATATAAAAATAAACTGTTCTTGTAGACCTTATATAGTTTCCTACCAAGGCGAGCAGATATCCTTGACTGGTAGCATTATCCGACCCGGAGAAATAGATATACGTATATCCTGTATCTCTAGTCCCTTGCATATTGGCCATTTTACTGATCTTATACCACTGCTTCGGATTCTCTACCTCTATCCCAAACTTAGAATAGGGTTCTATGCTGTCATTAATGTATTTGTATATAGGTAAGATACTTTGGGATTTGTCAAACGCATCGTCTTTTACCATTTTAGTGGTCGTGATTTTTGTGATTTGAGTAAATCCTTGGGTAGAAAATAAAAGAAAAGAAAGTAATACTAAAGTTTTTTTTAGTATCATTCTTTTAATTCCTTCTTCCCATTAGAATTGAAACGTAATACAATAATGTTGCTAAAGAACTTACAGCTGCCACTACGTAGGTCATAGCTGCCCACTTAAGTGCATCTCTACTATCGTTATGTTCTTCTGGAGCCACCACATTAGACTCTGTCATCCAAGCAAGTGCTCGTCTGCTAGCATCAAATTCTACCGGTAGTGTGATAAAACTAAATAAGGTAGTAACTGCGAATAACACAATGCCCACCATAAGCAGCTGCGGAAATTGACCTATCATAAGCATACCTCCGATTAAGACCCACTGCATATACTTAGAACTAACAGATACTATAGGTACTAATTTACTTCGCATAGTAAGCCAAGGATATGCTCTAGCGTGTTGCACTGCGTGCCCACACTCGTGTGCTGCTACTGCTGCAGCGGCAGCATTTCGCTGATTATATACTGCTTCACTTAGGTTTACCGTCTTGTGAACAGGGTGATAATGGTCTGTAAGTTGACCTGCTACAGAAAGAACCTTCACATCATAAATGCCATTATCAGATAGCATTTTTTCTGCTACCTCCTTACCCGAAAGATTACTTCGGATGGGTGTATTTGAGTATTTCTTAAATTTTGATTTGAGTCTATTTTGAACCAACCAGCTAGCTCCCATCACTAGCACCATTAGAATGATGTACATATTCATGTTTTTACTTATTTAATTTGTGAAGATATTACAAAAAGTGTTCCAACACTAATAACGTGACACCTTCACTATCACTAGGATAATAGCTACAATAAACATGAGCAACGAAATCTTATTGATAACGTGCATTGACTTTAGGAAAGAACCCTCTCCCGTATCTTTCTTAAACGTGAGGTATCCCCATATTTTTTTTAGTACTTCCATTTCTTATATGTATTTTTTAAGGTCATTTCCTATATCTGTACGATACTTTTTATCTTCAAAATTAATATTATCTATTTGTTCATAAGATGCTTTAAGAGCATCTTCCATACTATTACCAAAACAAGTGGCTGCTAAAACGCGGCCTCCACTAGTGTATAACATATCAGATTCAACTTTTGTTCCTGCGTGAAAAAGCATTTCAGAATTTTTATCAAAAGTGATCTGCTTTCCTTTTTCGTAGCTTTCTGGATATCCGCCGCTCACAGCAAAAACTGTTGTGCAAAATCCGCTTTTGGCTTTGGCACTTCTATTGGTAAGCCTACCCTCTTTCGCAGCTAATATAATTTCACTAAAAGACTCGTCTAAACGTGGAATAACAACCTCAGTTTCAGGATCTCCCATACGTGCGTTATACTCTATTACAAATGGGCTACCATTCACTACTATTAAACCAAAGAATACAAAGCCTCTAAAATTTAGGC
>JBDNFQ010000310.1:0-2302 GCA_041689715.1 Bacteroidia bacterium | reverse complement strand
GTCTCTGATGACTATGTAAAGGAGATAGAAACTATACTAAACAATAGACCTAGAAAACGCTACAATTACGAAACACCTATATTTGTAATGAACCAATTATTATTTAACCCAGGGGTTGCGTTTGTAACTTGAATGTGGCACTAATAATGTTATGGCAAATGAAATTAACCAGTTGTATCTATTTATTTTTGATATTTTGATGCTTAAAGGATCAATACCTTTTCTGTAAGTGTTTCTAATGAAAATCTCAAAAATGAAATACCGAAAGCTGTCTTTTCTGGCTCCTAAGTCATAGAGGCCCTTGTTCATATTTGCTAAAAGTAAGTAGGTTCCCATTCTCAAAGAGATAAGAGCCAATAAGTACACTTCAATAAAATCAAATATTATAGTCAAAGAAATTTACTTGTTTTAATGTGCCTCCAACCAATTGTCTCCGTGACCAGCTTCTGCTATCACAGGCACTTTTAGTGGCATGGCCAGCTCCATTTCTTGTTTTATTATAGCAGTAATTTCTTCAAGCTCCGTTTTAGGTACGTCAAATAAAAGTTCGTCGTGCACTTGGAGTATCATTTTGGTGCCGATATTCATTTTGCTGAATCGGTTGTAAATGTTAATCATCGCTAGCTTAATCATATCTGCGGCACTCCCTTGAATTGGAGCATTTATTGCATTTCGTTCAGCAAAACCTACCACAGTTTGGTTATTGGAGTTGATATCTGGGATAAATCGCTTGCGACCCATCAATGTCTTTACATATCCGTGGTCTCTACAATACTTAATAGTATCATCCATGTAGGTCTTGACACCGCCAAACTGCTCAAAGTAAGCGTCAATCAAGTCCTTAGCTTCGCCTCGCTTGATACCTAGGTTCTGTGAAAGCCCAAATGCTCCTTGCCCGTAGATCAAACCAAAGTTGACACTTTTTGCCTTATATCGTTGATCTTTAGTAACTTCCTCTACCTTCACACCAAACACCTTGGCTGCTGTAGCTGTGTGAATGTCTATGCCTGCGTGAAAAGCTTCCATCATACCTGGATCTTCTGCAATAGAGGCTACTATCCGTAGCTCTATCTGCGAGTAATCTACAGCGAGCAGCGTGTGGTTCTCGTCTCTAGGTATAAATGCTTTTCTAATCTCCTTGCCCATATCTGTTCGGATAGGGATGTTTTGAAGGTTAGGATTAGTGCTACTCAGTCTTCCGGTAGCGGCTACTGCTTGAGCATAGCTAGTATGTACTCTTCCTGTTTTTGGGTGAATAAGTTTAGGCAGTGCATCAGCGTATGTAGAGCGGAGTTTATTTACTTTTCGGTAGTCTACTATATTGCTAACTATCTCGTGTTCAGCCGCTAACTTTTGTAGAGTAGCTTCGTCAGTTTTGTATTGACCCGTCTTCGTTTTCTTGGCTTTCGGGTCTATCTTCATATGGTCAAAGAGTACCTCACCCATCTGCTTTGGACTTGCTATATTGAAATTAGCACCAGACATATCGTAGATGTTTTTCTCCAAGTCCTTAGACATCTTCTCCAGCTCAGCAGAGTAATTCCCTAAAAAGTCTGCATCTATACGGATGCCTTCCATTTCCATATCGGCTAGTACAGGCACTAGTGGCATCTCAAGTCGTTGCATTAGATGTTCTACTTGCTTGTCCATTAGCTCTTTATGTAGCTTTCCTTTAAGTTGAAATGTAACATCTGCATCCTCAGCGGCATACTCGGTAGCTTTCTCTAACGGGACATCTCTAAAGTTGAGTTGATTCTTACCTTTTTTCCCGATTAGCTCTGTTATAGATACGGGTTTATAGTTAAGGTATTGCTCGGATAGTATATCCATGCCGTGTCTACCGTCGGGATTTGCTAGGTAGTGAGCTAGCATCGTATCAAACTGTGGTCCAGCGATTTGGACATCATATTTTACGAGTACCTTAAGATCATACTTCAGGTTTTGAGCTATCTTTTCTATGGAAGGAGAAGTAAATAAGTGTTTAAATTCTCCGAGTACCGCTTTAGTCTCTTCAAAATCAGCGGGCATATTTACATAGTATGCTTTGCCTTCTTCATACGAAATCGCCAGTCCAAGAACTTCTGCGTCCATTTCTTCTAGGGAGGTAGTCTCTGTATCAAAGCAAAATGATTTTTGTTTTTCTAATTCGGTTATCAGTTTGATTCTTTTTTCTTGACTGTCAATTAGTTGGTAGTTATGTTCTGTAGTAGAAATAGTTTTCATTTCTACTGTAATTTCTTCTTTTTGTGGAGCTAATGGTGAAGCAGAAGCTGCAGAGCCGCCACTTGAGAATAAATCTCCT
>JBDNFQ010000309.1:0-5261 GCA_041689715.1 Bacteroidia bacterium | reverse complement strand
CTCGTTGGCACCTGGGTAGTATACGTCTTGTGCTAGTAGTACTTTACTTACAAATTTCCCTTCTTTGCTTGTTTGTGGTGTTACCAGGGTCATCCCTAGTATATCATTTACTACTTGTTGTAGTTCTTCGTCGTTTTTGGCGAGTTTTACTCCTCCACCTTTACCACGTCCACCTGCGTGTACTTGTGCTTTTACTACTATCCAGTCAGTGCCTGTTTGCTCACGCAATTTTGCTGCTGCGGATAGTGTATCCTCTTTTTTATCGATTACTATTCCTTCTTGAATAGCTACTCCGTAAGATTTTAAGATTTCTTTGGCTTGATACTCGTGTATATTCATATATAAGGCCGCAAAAATAGAAGACCTAAGGTGTTAGCAAACATAAAAGAGTAAAAAGTGGATATATGTTGGCTTTGGCACCTATCTCTTTGTATTTGACTAATGATTATGACCACTGTGGTCTTCCTCTTCTAGAGACTCTGCAGGTTCCATAGCTGGAGTATTTTCGTTAGGTATCACAAATACCTGAAATACTAGGCTTACAGGTCCTGCATTGGTTTCTAGATTGATTCCTTTGGCATTATGGCCTGCTCTTAGGTTTGTATCGAAAACTGCATTTATCGAATCTGTCTGTCCAGGTGCTATAGGCTTTTTTGAGTAACTAACTACTGTACAGCCGCATGTAGCTTTTACTTTAGTGATAGATAATTCAGCATCTCCTGTATTGGTAAAAGTGTATACGACCTTGAGTTGAGTACCTTCAGGTATGCTGTCAAACTGTAATCCTTTTTTATCAAAAGTAATTTCTGCACCTTTTTGTGCCATACATACCGAACTTAGGGTAAGAGTTAAAAGTAAAAATATATTTTTCATTATTATGTTAATGGACCAATATCCTATCAAGAACGTTGCTTATTTGCTTCTAAGATTATTCTTGCGTTCTAGATATAATATGTTCCCGTTATTGTTTTTTAGTATAATTTTAGAAAGTACGTCCACATACATTACACTAAAGTCATACGTGTCTCCATCATATGTGAAGACGATATGTTCGACTTTTTCATTGTATTGAATCTGGACAGTGGTACTGCCTAATGAAGTAATTATGGTTAACTCTTCTTTTCCAAAATTAAAAATGATGGTGCTTATGCTAATTGCATTTTCTCCCGTTTCTACATATGGACAAAGACCGCAAACCTCTAATTTATTAGTATCTACTTTTTCTATTACGCAGGTTGCTTCCCAATCGCCCGAAAACTTACTAAGCAAAGTTTGTGCATTTGCTGAAAAGGAAAGAAATAGGATTAAGATAAAGGATAATTTCATGCTTTTTTGTTTGCTGTTGTTAGAGACAAATATAGGGTATTCCATTTTGGATTAGGTTAGATAGGATCTACATCTACGACTATACGTGCTTTGCTAAAGTCTTTGTGTTTATCTAACTGAGCCACAGCAGCGGCTAGTTTGTTTTTTTGCTCTCTTATTTGGCCACCTTTGTTTTCTACTTTTAACACAAAGTTGAGAATGTACCAATTTCTAATTTTACTTACGTAGGGTTTTTCTGGACCTAGTAAGCTGTCGCCAAAGAAGGAGAGTAGATGGTTTTTAGTTTTCTCCCCGATTTTGTATAGTTGCAAAGGGTCTTTGTGTTTAAGTGTTACTTTTATTAATCTAAAAAACGGAGGATAGCCGTATTCGCTTCTTTCAGCTAACTCTGCTTCGTACATTCCTTGGTAGTCATTTTCTACTATTTGTTTTATTACAAAGTGATCGGGTTTAGATGTTTGTATGTATACCTTACCTTGCTCTTGTCGCCTACCTGCTCTACCAGCTACTTGTGTTATTAACTGGAAGGCACGTTCATTTGCCCGAAAATCGGGGAAGTTGATTAGGTGATCTGCATTCAGAATACCTACTGTGGTTACATTCTCAAAATCTAACCCTTTAGCTACCATCTGTGTGCCAATAAGTACATCCACTTTCCCTGCTGCAAATTCCTGAATTAGTTTGGTATGTGAATTTTTGAGACGAGTGGTATTGTAGTCCATCCGTTTTATTTTAAGATCTGGAAGGTACAAGCTTAGTTCGTCTTCTATACGCTCGGTGCCATAGCCTATTAATTCTATTCCCTTGTTATTGCACGTAGCACACTGGCTTACTACCGGCTGGGTAAACCCACAGTAATGGCAACGCAGATTGTCTTGGTATTTATAGTAAGTAAGTGAGATGTCGCAGTTTTGGCATTTAGGTGTCCATGCACATACATTGCATTCTAGCACAGGCACATATCCTTTTTTATTTTGAAAAAGAATAACCTGTTTCCCTTTTTGTTTTGCATCAGAAATGGCGTCTAGCAGGGTATCACTAAAAATGCCACGTATCCTTTTTTGCTTCTTTTGAGCTTGCATGTCTACCACTTCTATCTGTGGCATTATGGCGTGGTCATATCGCTTAGTAAGCTTCACCATAGCATACTTGTCTTGGGTAGCATTGTAGTATGATTCTATAGCTGGCGTAGCACTACCCAGCACTATATTAGCACCTCTTGTATGGGCTAAATACAGAGCCGTATCTCGTGCATGAAATCTAGGAGCAGGCTCATGCTGCTTAAAACTGCTCTCGTGCTCTTCGTCTACTATTATAAGTCCTAGCTTAGTAAATGGCTGAAAAACAGCACTACGTGTTCCTATTATAAGGAGGGGTTTGCCGCTTTGTATAGCGTGGTATACTTCTACTCGTTCGTTATTGCTAAATTTAGAATGGGATACAACTAGTTGCTCTCCAAAGTATTGTTGCAGTCGCTCTATAAGTTGACTAGTAAGGGCTATCTCTGGTAGTAGGTAGAGTACTTGCTCGCCAGCATCTAGTCTTTCTTGTATTAAGTGACTGTATACATGCGTTTTGCCACTACTAGTTACCCCAAATAGTAGGGCAGGTTTTTGCTCTGCAAATGAAGCTTTTATCTGTTTGTATGCCTCTTCTTGCTCGGGCTGCAATGGCTCTAGTGGGAGCTGAGACGTGGTATAGTCTATCCTAGATTTAGCTCTGTTTTCTTGTAAGAAAATGTCTTTGTCTATTAGTGCGTTAATAGCCGCATTACTCAAGTCGTGCTTTACCAGTTCTATCTTTTCAGCTTCTCCGGTAATGCCGTACTTAGCTATAAAAGTCATAAGAGCTTGTAACTGCTTTTTTGCTCTGGCTTCTAGCTCGTCAAAAAGTACATTGAGTTTCTTGTCGGTTTGTACTTCCTTATTTATAGTAATGTAATTGACCATTTTAGGTTTATACACCTCATTTACATCTTCTCGCATGAGTACAGCACCTTTCAGATACAGCGATTTTATATACTTGTGTATTTGGGGTATTTTTAAAATACTGGCTGCTTGGCCTATGCTAAGTTCTTTGTTAGACTTTAGGTTTTCTAGTATTAAAAATTCTTTTGGGTCTAGTATTACCCCGCTTTGATCAAAGTCAGGATGCAACATCAGCTTTGACTCTCCTTCAAGTTTTAGGCCGGCAGGCATAGCAGCGTTATATACTAGTCCTAGTGATGTCATATAATAAGTCGCTATCCATCGCCAGAAGGCAAGTTGATCTTCGCTTACTATAGGCTCATTATCTACTATATCTATAATGTATTTAGCTTGATATGCAGCAGGTGGTTTTTCGCTTATGGCATAGATTATACCCGCTTGTACTTTGTTTTTGCCAAAGGGTACACTTACTCGCTTGCCAACTATTACCTCCTCATTAAGTTCGAAAGGTATGCGGTACGTAAAAGTGTTTGCGAGATTCAGAGGTAGTAAAACCTCAATAAACAATGTCTGTCTGGCGTCTAAAGTGTCCAAGTAGTGTAAATTAAAACCTAATGTTGGTCAAAGCTAATTTAAAACTCAGTAAGAGACACTACATTTGCATAACAAGAATAAAGAAGGACAAGTGAAACGATTATTATTCAGAGGATTACTACTTAGTCTACTTGCTATAGCAGGAGGATGCCAAGATGAGCCAATATTGGAAATTATAGAGACTAACGAATCTGCTCAAACTTCCTTAAATGCTGTTTCTGAAATTTTATCCACTTTTGATATTATTCAAGATTGGTCTACTGGAGATCTGTTTTTTTTAAAGAAAGATGAGTCTCTTATGCCAAGTGATGTTGAGGTTTCGTATTTAGACACTACTTTTTTAGATGGGGATGGTATTCAATTGGGATTTGATTTTGGCTTCTTAGGTCAATCTCCTCAAGGGTTACTGTGCAAAGATGGTAAATACAGAGCAGGCTATTTTACAATATATCTTAATAGAGATCCTAGAGATATAGATGCTAAATTAGTAATAGAGTTCCCAGACGATAATCCATTCTATTCCGGTGATGGCGTCTCTATGACACAGATTAGCGGAGCTATGGTAATCAAGCGAATAAGCGACGATGAACTGAAACTAACTACTTCACAGCTTTCTGTAATAGAAAATAAGGAAGAAAAAATGGTTGATGCTACTATTGCCATAAGAGAATTGTCAGATAAAGGTTTTGGAATAGTAAATGATCAACTTAGCTTCGATGGGACATTTAACGTTATAGATAGTCAACTAACTATCTCACTAGCGACCACATTACCTTTACTGAAAAACTACACTTTAGAGTGTGCCAAAAATATAGTAGAAGGAAAGGTTAGTGTCGCCATCTCAAATTCTATATCCACGATAGACATTGATTTTGACCCAGATAAAGATGCAGCTTGCGATAATAAAGTATCCCTTACCATTAATGGTAAAACTATAATTCACCGCTACTAAATCATTTTTGGATAGTAGAAGTATTCTAGCTCAGAAGTAACCTCCAATACATTTTTAAAATTATCAGTATCAAAGTGGATACATCCTGCACCCGCAGTAGGTACATTATCTATTTGCACACCTGCAAGGCTATAGAATACATCTGTGATTCCTGGATTATGAGCTATTATTAATACGGTATCTATCAGTGGGTCTACTGCCACTATAGTTTGTATAATTTGCTTAGCACTGGCCAGATATAGGTCATGGCTAAAACGTGTAGGTGTAGATCGTAACACCTCTGATAAAATCTGCCAAGTCTCTCGAGTACGTTCAGCATCTGATACGAGTATCAGATCGGGGAGTATTCCAAAGTCTTTTATCTTTTGAGCTATATGAGGGGTGTCTTTCCTACCTCTAGCATTTAGAGTACGTTGATGGTCTGTTTGGCCAGCATTAGACCAATCAGACTTAGCGTGTCT
>JBDNFQ010000308.1:0-1026 GCA_041689715.1 Bacteroidia bacterium | reverse complement strand
TTCCAATATATCAGATTCAATTATCAATCAAGGGCTAAGTAGTTTGAATGAAATTTATAACTCAAAGAACTTTGATAGCATAAGTAGAAATGAATTTGAGCAGTATTTAGCAATTCCAAACATAAGTTTTCGTCTTTCATCAGTGAATGAATATGGCTCACCATCAAATGGAATAAATCGCATTAAAACAGATGTTCGGTCTTTTAATACAGGGGAATCTCTTTTCATCATTGACCATCCTAAGTATTCAAATTATGGTGGTGCAGATGCATGGGACACGGATAAGCATCTTAATATTTGGGTGTGTAACCTTGACCCAACACCTCAAAATCCTAATACTCTTCTTGGGTATGCTTTTCCGCCAACTCTGGCAAATGATTGGGACTATACATCATTTGTAAGTCCAGAGAGACAAGGCGTAGTAATAAACTATCGATGCTTTTTAGACTCACAGTATTTTAATATCCTAGCTCACGAGATAGGGCATTATCTAGGTTTAAAACATATTTGGGGAAATTCAACTTACTCGTGCGACAATGATGATGGTATAGATGATACGCCATTAAGTGCTACACCTTCTTACACTTGTGATTTTACAAAGAACACGTGCAATACAGGGGCAGATGATTTACCAGATATTGTAGAGAATGTCATGGACTACTCGCCGGCTAGTTGCGGTAGGTATTTTACCTACGGCCAAGTGCAGCGGATGGTAAACAATCTTGTGTACTTACGTCCAGACCTATACACTACCGAAGTAGGTGAAGACAGTGTCAGAGTTTTAGAAGCTTTTCCTAATCCCTCTTTTGGCAAGTTTACGGTGTTTCTTCATGCTAAAGATGCACCTAAGAGTACTATAGATATTTTTAGCTTAACTGGAGAGCTGGTTTATAGTGCGGAGTTAAATGACAAAAAGCAACTAATAGAAATACCGCCAGATAAGTATAGGCACGGGCTATATATTCTGAGACTACACAATAAAAAATTCTGCATCACTAAAAAAATACAATTTATAGATAGGTAAGA
>JBDNFQ010000307.1:0-1175 GCA_041689715.1 Bacteroidia bacterium | reverse complement strand
CGAAAAAGGGGTATTGGGTATAGCAATTAAAAAAGTCAAGTGTATCTTGTAGCAATACTGACTAGCTAAGAAATAATTACTAAGCAATACACGCTATAGGTTTTTTAAATTTTACCACCTTGACCACAGATTGATTCTAGGCATTCTATATTCGCTCCTACCTTGAACAAACGAATAGCACAAACCACCAATATCTCTGAAAAGCAAGTAACTGCTGTACTCAACCTACTCAATGACGGAGCTACTATACCTTTCATAGCTCGTTATAGAAAAGAAGCTACGGGTAGTTTAGATGAAGTAGCCATAGAAAAGATAGACAACGAGCAGAAGAAACTCATAGAACTAGAAAAGCGAAAAACTTCTATTCTGACTAGGTTAGAGGAGTTGAAAGTAAATAAACCCAATCTACTAGATCAGATAAAAAACTGCTACGATCCTAAGGAACTAGAAGACCTCTACCTACCCTACAAGCAAAAAAGAAAAACCAAAGCTACTGTAGCTATAGAAAACGGATTAGAACCTCTTGCCAAAATAATCATGAGTCAGCAGCAAAACGATATTATGAACCAAGCATTCCGATATGCACGTAAAGGCCTATCTGCAGACGATGCTCTGGAAGGTGCTCGCCATATCATAGCAGAGTGGGTAAGTGAAAGCTCTGCTGCCCGAAATGCCATCAGAACCAGCTACGAAAGACACGCCACGATCGTCTGCAAAGTAGATAAAAAGAAAACCGCTGATGCTCAGAAGTACAAAGATTATTTCGATTTCAACCAGAGTGTAAACCGACTGCCAAGCCATAGACTACTTGCCATACTGCGTGCTGAGAAAGAAGGTCTACTCAAAGTAAAGATGGAAATAGATACAGAAAGAGCTCTGGAAAGACTAGAACGCATCTTCATTCGCTCCTCTGCAGATGCTGCTGACCATATTCGTATAGCAATAAAGGATAGCTATAAACGGCTCCTAGCTCCTAGTATAGAAACAGAAATACGCAAGGACGCCAAAGAGAAAGCAGATTTAGAAGCCATAGGAATACTTAAATTCAAGTCGTAAATGCAACCCCTAGATTAAGAGGTATAGGGTGTAATAAAAATAGCGGATTAGGGGCTAGCCCCTAATCCGCTACGGAAAATGTTACTACCTTTACTTCTCTTCAAAAAGTTGTAAAAATG
>JBDNFQ010000306.1:0-8483 GCA_041689715.1 Bacteroidia bacterium | reverse complement strand
GATCCAGAATTCAGCTATCTCATCTTTCTCAAAATACTCTTCTATGTTGCCTATCATAATCCTATGAAAAGCCACATTGGTCAGGTTGTTTTCTAGAGCATATTTAGCACCCTTCCATATTCTATTGCCTTTTAGGTCTATTCCTATAAAATTACGATCAGGAAAACGCTCAGCTAAGCCTATGGTATATTCTCCTTTGCCGCAGGCTAGTTCAATGGTGATGGGTTTGTCGTTTTTAAAAACATCACTACTCCATTTTCCTTTTAGTTCTTTGGCGTATTCGTAACAGTTTTCGAATGCTGTAACTGCTGCAAATTTTTCTAGTTTACCTTTTTTACCCACCGTGCAAAGGTAGATTGAATAATAGAATTAGGTAGTTGATTGTGTCTGATTTTGTATTCGGGTCTATTTTTTAACACTAAGGAGGTAAGAAAAGGTAAGTTTTATGATTGGGAATAAGGAGTAAGCTCGGGAGTAGTCTATTGTTTTATAAGAAAGTATATTAAGCTACTTGCGGTTGGCAATTATTCTGATTCAGAGCGAAGCGAAGAATCTATTTATCTTAAAAGCTAGTGATCGTCATTCCAAAGCAGGGCGTGGAATCTAATGATGTAGCGTCAGCCTTACATTTCCTTAATGTCTTAGTGGTCATTTTTTTTTAAGTTGTATTCGGGTCTATTTTTTAACACTAAGGAGGTAAGAAAAGGTAAGTTTAAACTCTTTAATGTCTTGTCTGCAGACAGGCACGGTTCCTAAACGCAACCACTTACTCCAAGGCTACACGCTTTATTTTACCCGTATCAGTATATGCTATGTGATCTACAAAGATTATCTCCTTTGGATTATGGTAAAGCGGTAAGTCACGCTTAAGTAGTTCGAGCAGGTAGGTTTTATCTGTTATTGGAGGACCCTCTAGCACCAGCACAGCTTTTTCGCCGAGCTTAATATCATTTTTTTTAGTGACATAGAAAGATCTGTTTATGCTGGCTGATTCTAAGACCTTCTTGATTTTTGGTTCTATCAATGCAGGATGTATTTTTATTCCTCCACTATTAATTACATCATCAGATCTACCTAGTATTTGAAAACTATCATGGTGTAGCTTAGCTATATCATTGGTTTTAATAAAAAAGTCTAACTCCGGAATGGCAATGCAAAGCAGCTCATCATCCAGTGTTACTCGTACGCCCGTTTGTGTCTGGAAGTGTTTGTCTATACCTACTTTTCGTAGAGCTATATGGCTAGCGGTTTCCGTCATTCCGTAGGTTTCCCAAAAAGCAGTATTGGGAGCTACTTGTAATAATGTAGCGGCCTGCTTCTCACCTAAAGGTACTCCACCTATAAGTATATTTTGGAAACAATTTAATTGATCTGCAGACTGTGCAATGCAACTATTTACTTGATGTGGCGTGAGTGATGTGATAGTAAAGTCAAGATGCGGCAGTTCTGCTAGTGGGTTAGCGGTAGGAGCACTAAAATAGATAGGGCAGTCCCAAACTAGAGCACGTATCAATTGCATAAAACCACCTGTTTTAGTGACCGGCAAGCAGCATAGAATATGTTCGTTTTTCAGCTCCAAGGCAGCGTAAGTATGCTCCGCACTCCATTGTAGCATTTCTCTAGAAAGGATAATTTCCTTTGGGGTGCCTGTGCTTCCAGAGGTTTTAAGAGTGAATGATTTTTCACCCTCTTGCCATAGTTTAATGCAGTTTTCTACAAAGGATACATCTGTAAAATCGTTGCTATATGTGGGTTTAAACTGTGTCACTATTTTGCTATTTTCTTTTAAATACAATTAGATGTCGCCAAAGGTGCAGTATTGCTTCTATTAAATTGATTTGTGAGTGGCTCTATCACTAAGTTTTACTTAAATTCGCGTCTTATTTTAAATCAACAATTATTAAATGACAAAGGTTATAAAATTTCTATTTATTCTAACAGTATGTTTTTCATACTCTTTGGCTAATGCTCAAGTGGGCACTCTCGCCGTGACTAACACATCCAAGGAAGAAGTAGTACCTTCTCCCATTTTCTCCTATGGAGATGAGATAGTGTATAGTGATGAATTTATGCGTGTGTTCAATAAAAACAAGCGTGAAAAAAATGCTCCAACACAACAAGATATTGCAGAATATTTGGATTTATATGTGAAATTCAAACTGAAAGTAGCAGAAGCCTACTCTCGAAAGATGGATACGGTTCCTAGTTTTATCAATGAACTAGCAGGATATAGGGAGCAGCTGGCACAGCCTTACCTTACAGATAAAAGTGTAACAGACATGCTAGTGAGGCAAGCTTTTGATAGAAGCCAACAAGAAGTAAATGCAAGTCATTTACTGATTAATTGTCCTCTAGATGCTAAGCCAGCAGATAGTCTTGCAGCTTATCAAAAGATATTGGGGTTAAGAAACAGAATAGAGAAAGGGGAAGAATTTGGTAGTATAGCTACCCAATATTCTGAAGATCCTTCTGCTAAGTCAAATGCAGGAAACCTAGGATATTTCACAGCATTTCAAATGATATATTCTTTTGAGAATGCAGCCTTTAGTGGTTCAGTAGGTTCAGTGAGTATGCCTATTCGTACCCGTTTCGGGTACCATTTAGTACACGTGATAGACCGTAGAAAATCTCTAGGCGATATGAAAGTGGGTCACATTATGATAAAATATTATAATGAAGGGCAGATAGATAGCACTAAGAAACGAATAGATGCTGTATTGACTAAACTCCAAGCAGGAGCAGATTGGAATATAACTGTAGAGGAATTTTCTGAGGATTTTAATACAAATGGAAAAGGTGGCGAGCTAAGTTGGTTTAGCAGAACTACATCTAACGTGCCTGACGAATTTAAAGATGTAGCTTATGGTCTAGAGAAGGATGGAGATTTTTCAGCTCCATTTAAAACTAAGTTTGGCTGGCATATCATACGTAGAGCAGAGATGAAATCTTTGGCTACCTACGATGAGATGAAAGACGTAATTCGTAGGAAAGTAGAAAGAGATACCCGTAGCGAGCTGAATAAAGATGTAGTGGTGACTCGAGTAAAAACAGAGAACAAATTCAAAGAGATAAAAGGCTTAGATTCTGTGAAAGGTAATTTTGGAGAAGAACTGACACAAGGTAAGTGCAAAATAAAAGAGGGTACCGGTTTAGTGCTTTTTCAAATAGCAAAAAAGACGTATTCAGATTCAGATTTTTATAAGTATGTGCAAGTAAATCAGAGCAAAACAAATAAGACTTTAGACAATGTTGTTGCAGATTTGTATGCGGAGTTTGTGAAGCAATCTAATCTTGATTATGAGAAGAGCATACTGGAATTAAAGTATGATGACTTTAAACACATAATGCAAGAGTATAAAGATGGGATCTTACTATTCGAACTTACCGATAAAGAGGTTTGGAGTAAGGCCGTTTCAGATTCTGCAGGGTTAGAATCGTTTTATGCAAAAAACCAAGCAAACTATATGTGGAAAGAGAGAGCAGATGCTTCTATCTTTAGCTGTAAGGACTCTAAGGTGGCTAAAAAAGCGAAGAAAATGGCAGAAAAGGGAGTTGCTACAAATGAAATTGTAGCAAAGTACAATGCTAAAGATCCGTTGGCTATTATTGTAGAGCAAAAGAATTTTGAAAAAGGAGCAAATAAGCTTTTAGATGCTGTGAGTTGGAATTTAGGGGTATACAGTCTAGCAAATGAGAATAATAGAGTGAAATTTGCAAGAATCAATTCTATTTTAGTACCAAGTGCCAAGCCGCTAGAAAGCAATATGGGGCAGGCTACTTCAGACTATCAAAACTACTTAGAAGCGGAATGGCTAAAAGAGCTAAGAAAAAAATATCCCGTACAGATTTACGATGATAACGTTGCCCAATTGTATTAATACTTATTGATAAAGAAGCTATACATATTGCCGTTACTTTTAATGCTTGTTTTGGCCGCGTGCAGTGCAGGAGAAGACGGAGAATTGATTGCGGAGGCCTACGGTAAAAAACTATATGATACGGAGCTAAAGAAGCTTTTGTCTCCTAACATGAGTTTTGAGGATAGTGTGCTTATAACAAAGGAATATATAAATGTGTGGCTGGGCAGACAAATATTGCTTAATAAGGCAGAAGATGTTCTTTCGCCCGAGGAGAAAGATAAATCGAAGCAAATAGAGCAGTACAAGTCTGACTTATTAAGTTATGAAGTGCTCAATAAGCTTGCTATTATGCTGGTAGATACGTCATTTTCTGAAGCTGAACTAGAGGAGTATTACGAGGAGCAAGAAGATGAGTTTGAGCTTTCTCAAAACATTATAAAAATTAATTTTTTCAAAATACCGCAAGCTTCTCGAGACTTAGACTTGCTATGGTCTAGATTCAAAAAAGACGACTTTGTAGTTTATAGCAAGCTGAAGGCTCTGGCAGAAGGTTCTGGAAATTACTACACAGATAAGGAAAGCTGGGTGTATTTTGACGATATTTTAAAAGAGCTCCCCATTAGTACGTATGACCAAGAGCAATACTTGAATAATAATAAGTTTATTAAGATAGTAGACGGCAGTTTTATTTACTTCATAAAGATTATTGATTTCAAAATAAGAAGTACTACTTCTCCGTTTTCTCTAGAACGAGATAATATAATAGAGCTGCTCTTAATGAAACGCCAGCAAGAAATGGTAAAAATTATTGAAACAAAATTGCTAGAAGAGGCGTATAACAACAAACAGATAAAAATATATTGAAAAATTTAATAGCAACAGCCTTACTACTCACAGCGGTAAGCAGCCAAGCACAAAACATACGTGTAATAGATGAGATAGTAGCTGTAGTAGGAGAAAACATAGTTATGCGATCTGAGCTAGAGGCGGAGTACGCTCAAGCAAAGAACGACATGGAGATGTACGAAGGAGATTTAAAATGTGAAGTGCTCAATCAATTAGTAATCCAAAAGCTATACCTACATAAAGGGGCTGTAGATAGTATCTATGCGTCTGAGGATAGAGTAGCAGATGAGCTAGATCGTAGGATGAAGTATTACGCTACACAGATAGGAGGAGAGAAAAAATTAGAACAATATTTAGGTAAGTCTGTAGCAGAGTACAAAGAGCAGATGCGTCCTAAGATAGAAGAGCAGATGGTTACTCAGCAGGTTCAGCAAGGATTAGTGTCTTCGGTGAAAGCTTCACCTACAGATGTAAGAAAGTTTTTTGCAGAAATACCCAAAGACAGTCTTCCAGAATTTGGTGAGGAAGTAGAGCTGGCTCTAGTGTCTATGAAACCAAAACCAAGTCCTTATGCAAAGCAATATGCACTAGAAAAGATAACAAAACTGCGAAAAGATATAATGCGTGGAGTGTATGATTTTGACTATGCAGCCAGAGCTAATAGTGATGATAAAGGAACAGCAATAAACGGAGGGGAAATTGGATATTTTTCTAGAGGGCAAATGGTAGGTCCATTTGAGCGAACAGCTTTCAAACTCTCAACTGATTCAGTGTCAGAAATCATAGAAACGGAGTATGGATACCATATTTTGAAACTAATAGATAGAAAAGGGGAGAAAGTAAATGCGAGACATATTTTGATAAAACCTCTTATTGTAAAGAGTGATTTAGAAAGATTAAAGTCTCAAATGCTAACGTTAATAGAGGGTATACAGACAGACAGTATTACATTGTGTCATGTGGCTAGCGAGTATAGTACAGACAATCAAACCAAGGATAACTGTGGTTTCTATTCAGACCCTACTACGGGTTCTCAGCAGGTTCCATTAGCAGCTTTAGACCCAGCGATGATAGCTAAAGTGAGCACGCTCAAGTTAGGTGAATACACAAGCCCTGAACCATTTGAAGATTTTGATGGAACTTCGGGGTATCGATTTTTCTATTTAAAAGAAAAAGTGCCCGCACATAGAGCAAATCTGAAAGATGATTACCAAAAAGTACAGGCTCTTGCACTAGAAAAGAAACAAGAAGAAACAGTAAAAAACTGGGTAACAGAGTACAAAAACGGAGTGTACGTAAGAATAGATTATAAATACGAAGACTGCAAAGAAATGAGCCAGTGGAAAGGATTAAGTAATTAGGATGATAGATTTTTCAGACGACAAAAAAGCGGCAGACGACTTAGCACTAAAAGTGCAAGAGCTAAAAGCAGAGATAGGTAAGGTAATAATAGGACAGCATGATGTCATTAATGGTGTTATCACAAGTATAATAAGCAATGGGCACGCCTTGCTAATAGGTGTTCCTGGACTTGCGAAGACACTTCTTATAAAAACCATAAGTGAGGCTTTAGATATGAGTTTTAATAGGATTCAGTTCACGCCAGACCTTATGCCAAGCGACATTTTAGGTTCCGAGATACTAGACGATACTAGAAATTTTAAATTCAACAAAGGGCCTGTTTTTGCCAATATAGTTTTGGCCGATGAGATCAATAGAACTCCGCCAAAAACTCAAGCAGCATTGCTAGAAGCAATGCAAGAAAAAACAGTCACAGTAAGTGGTACAGAGTACATTCTGCCTAAGCCATTTTTTGTACTTGCTACACAGAACCCAATAGAGCAAGAGGGTACCTACCCATTACCGGAAGCACAGTTAGACAGATTTATGTTCAATATGGTGCTAGATTATCCTACGACAGCCGAGGAAATAAATATAGTAAAGGCCACTACAGGTCACATAACTGCATCTGTAAACAAAGTTGTGTCGCAAGAAGAAATCATTGGTTTTCAAAATCTAGTAAGAAAAGTAGAAGTAGCAGATAATGTGTATGAGTATGCTGTAAAACTAGTAGGCAGAACAAGAGCAAATAGAGAGCTAGCTACACCGTATATAAATGAATATATAGAATACGGAGCAGGCCCTAGAGCTTCTCAGTACCTTATCGTAGGAGCTAAAGCTAATGCTTTAATTAACGGCAAGTATTCTCCGGATATAGAAGATGTACAGGCAGTAGCCAAAATGGTATTGAGACATAGAGTGGTACGAAATTATAAAGCCGAAGCCGAAAATATATCCGCAGATTCTATCATAGAAAGCATTTTTTAAGAATCCCCTTAATTATTCATTAGTTGTGATTTATACTATAGTAGATATAGAGACGACAGGAGGTTCCCACGGGAACAGGATAACCGAGATAGCCGCCGTAAAAACAGATGGAACCATTATTCTATCTGAGTACGAGTCGCTAATAAACCCAGAAGTCTTTATCCCGAAATCTATAACACTTCTTACCGGCATTTCCAATAACATGGTAGCCGACGCACCCAAGTTTGAAGATGTGGCAACTGAGTTTTACCAATTTTTAGAGGGTACTATTTTTGTAGCTCATAATGTGACTTTTGATTATGGAATAATTAAAAACCATTTCGAAGATTTAGGCACCTCATTTAATCAGAAAAAACTGTGTACGGTGAGACTATCTCGTACTATTATACCGGGGTATCCTTCTTATTCATTAGGTAAGATTTGTACTAATCTAGGGATAACAAATGGGAGTAGGCACCGAGCAATGGGTGATGCTAAGGCTACGGTAGAGCTTTTTCACCACCTGCTTGTACATGATAAGGAAGATTTTGTTTTTCACTCACTAAATCAGCTTAATAGAGAAGCAACCTTGCCACCTAACTTACCCAAAGAAGAGTTCGTCTCCTTACCAAACACTGCAGGTGTATACTATCTGCTGGGGGAAGATATGAAAATATTGTACGTGGGAAAAGCCAAGGATATAAAGAAGAGAATAGTTTCTCATTTTACCGATAGCTCTAGAAAAAAAGCCGAGTTACTGCGAAAGATACATCATGTGAGCTATCAAGAGACAGGGAACGAATTGGTTGCTTTACTCCTAGAGTCTGATGAAATAAAAAAGCACTATCCTGCATATAATAAGGCTCAAAAGCACAAGTCGAATGACTATCACGTTTGCTATTACGAAGGGCAAGATGGGGTGCTACGTATAGACGTGTTTTTACAAAAGTTTGCCAAAAATAGTATCCAGAGTTTTAGCTCTATGGTTATGGCAAAGGATCATTTATATAAGCTAGTAGATAAGTCTAAGCTTTGTCCTAAGTATACAGCTCTAGAACGCACCAAAGGGAATTGCTATCTAGGCGAAAATTGTTCAATATGCTCTGGACAAGAGACCAAAGAAGAGTATAACGCTAGAGTGTTAGCCGCTACAGAAAATAAGGAAGACAAGTTAACCGCTTATATAGTAGGGCCGGGTCGTACTAGAGAAGAGGCTAGCGTAGTGGCTATAGAAGAAGGAGATTACAGAGGATTCGGATTTGTGGCTAACGACCTAGCCCTGAGTCAAGAAGATCTCTCAGACTGCATAGAACCGTACAAGAATAACAATGACATCAAGCGTATAATAAAGGCATTTGTCTCACATCCTATTCCTCGCATCTTTAAGATGTTGGAGGTAGATAAGGCATACTAACCTGATTTCGATTATTATTTTGGATTCAGAACATTTTTAAATAGTGAGTTTCGAGT
>JBDNFQ010000305.1:0-16686 GCA_041689715.1 Bacteroidia bacterium | reverse complement strand
TCGTTGTTATTTAATTTAAACTTTACGCTAAAGTTATGTACGTCTAGTATTTTCAATAATTATCTTATTCGATCCATTGAGCGTATTAGCTTCTCATCTTTTTTGATTCCTTTAATCGCTAAAAAGTTAAAGAATAAAAGAGACATGGGCAAAAAAGCCAATATCGTAAACGATTGGTTGCCGGCACCATTAAAATATTCTATACCTAGACTATATAGATACATCATAATTATAAGACCTAAAATTAATAAGTAGTTAATGGATGAGACCAGGGTTTGCATTTTTCTATTTTTAAAAAGCAGTATAGAGGCCATACTCAAAACAGCAATACCAGCGGCAATAACAATTAGATAAGTATTAGTCTCTTGGCTAGAGCCATCGCCTGCATAGATCTTAGTCTCGTCAAATGCTACTTCTACTTTTTCCTCGGTATCTATATTTTTAGCTATGAAAAAGATGGTATTGGAAAACATAAGCATAATGCAAATAGCTATAATAGCTAATAAAAATAGAGTTTGAGGTCTTTGTATCATTACTTACAAATGTAAACATTAAGAGACTTTTTGTGTTTTACCTTTGATTGATTAATCAGCGAGTTGCCCACAATTTGACACACCACAATAAAGATACCACGGCCATCGTGATAGGAGCTGGAATGGCAGGCCTATCTGCTGCTATAAGATTGGCTACTAGGGGAGTTCATATAACTGTATTAGAGCAGCAAGATACGTACGGGGGCAAAATGGGCGTATGGGAGCAAGATGGATATAGATATGATACTGGTCCGTCGCTATTTACAATGCCACAGTATGTGAAAGAGCTGCTTACCATAGACGGTAAAAATGATGTTATTTTTGAGTACGATGAGCTAGAAACGATATGTAATTATTTTTGGGAAGATGGAACTCAACTGACTGCTACTAAGGATATAGATCAACTAAAAGATGAATTTTTAACGCATTTAAGTGAGCCAAAGGAGAATATTACTGCTTTTTTAGCAGATAGCAAACAGAAATTTGAAATTACCAATCATGTATTTTTAGAAAAATCATTGCATAAGCTTAAAACGTATCTGAGTTGGGGTACGCTTAGAAGTGCCTTTAGACTATCTAAAGTGGAGGTTTTTAAGAATATGAATACCCAAAATGAATTGCGATTTAAGAATCCTAAGACTGTTCAGTTTTTCAATAGGTATGCTACGTACAACGGCTCTAATCCTTACCAAGCTCCTGCTACGCTCAATGTGATACCGCATTATGAATTTGGATTCGGGGCATTCTTTCCCAAAAAAGGGATACGCTCAATAGCAGATGTTCTTTACCAAAAAGCCATCAATCTTGGGGTAGACTTTCAGTTTAATACCACCGTATCTAAAGTAGAGAAAGTAGGAGAGAGGTATACCATAAATGAAACTAGGGAGAGCGATATATTAATTTGTAATATGGACGTAGCCTCTGCGGCTAAAGGCCCTTTAAAGAATTTGGTGTCGAGCAAACGACAAAAGTATGAACCTTCTAGCTCAGCACTAATTTTTTATTGGGGGATGGACAGAGAGTTTGTTGAGCTTGATTTACATAATATTTTCTTTTCCAATGACTACAAGAAAGAGTTTGAGAACATTTTTCAAAATAGAAAGATAGCTGATGATCCTACAGTATATATTCATATAAGCAGTAAGTGTAAGGTCAATGATGCCCCAGTTGGGGGAGAAAATTGGTTTGTGATGGTGAATGCACCATACGTAGCTGGGCAAGACTGGGAAAAGATGATAAGTAAGGCTCGAGAGAATATAGTAGCTAAAGTGAGCAAAAGGCTCGGAACAGATATTTCAAAACATATAAAACTAGAGCATAAACTCACTCCAGAGCTGATCCAAAGTAAAACAGGCAGCTATAAAGGAGCTCTTTATGGTTCCAGTTCCAATAATAGAATGGCAGCTTTCCTTCGTCAAGCCAATTTTAGCAGTGATCACAAAGGACTATACTTCTGTGGAGGAAGTGTACATCCTGGTGGTGGAATACCATTATGTTTGCTCTCAGGAAAAATAACATCAAACATAATATCACGTGATTTCAAACTTTATTAAAAAGAACTTTTATACTCTACTCTTAGTTCCGTATGCTGTGGGTACTATTGGTATTTTACTGCCAGTGAGTCGAGCATTTTTTTTAGGCCTTACGCCTATTATGTTACTATTCAGTTTTATACTGGTAGTTTTAGAGGAAGGCAAATGGACTCGATTCAATGTTTTTGCGTTATTATTCATTTTTGCTGGGGGCTTTTCTGTTGAGTTTATCGGTGTCAATTATGGCTATCTATTCGGTGATTACCAGTACGGAACCACGCTTGGTCCTAAGTGGGAGGGGGTACCACTGACCCTAGCTATGAATTGGGCTATGCTGTGCGTTGCATCTCGTAGCTTTGTCACTTTGGTCACACAACATACGGTCCTTTCCGCCTTTTTAGCTGCAGCAGTTGTTACTGCTTATGACTATTTGCTCGAGCCAGTAGCTATTAAGTTTAGCTGGTGGTTGTGGGATGAAGGTAGTGTTCCTATGCTCAACTACATATGTTGGTTTGGTTTCTCTTTTATATTTCAATTGTGTTTTAGAAAGGTGCCCACTTCCACAGGACGTAGTTATTGGATGATATTCGTGCACGCCATTTTCTATTGGATTTTGTTGTTAATGTAAGATGAATGTTTTTGGAATATTAATCATACTGACGGCATACACCAATATTTCAGATATACGAGCGGTGTATAAAGGGCAAAGCGAAAATAAGGTGCTTGTTACACTCAAAGTCCTAGAGAGTAAAAGTATACTTACTCCAGATGAGCAATGCTATAAAGCGGTATTTTTGTGTATGAAAGCGGAATACCTAACGTGGCCTTCTGATAAATTTGCTGCGTTCAAAAAAGGATATAAAGAGCTGAATAGCCTTATTTTTAAGTATCCTACCATAGCAGAATATAAGTATCATAGATATATGATAGAAAAATTTACTCCATCGTGGCTCATAGATGTAAATCATATGGAGGCAGATAAGGCTTTTGTGAAGGCAAACTTAGCATCTGGCCATCCTATGTATAGCTTCATTACCAAAACCATAGATAAGTAGCTATTTTTGCTCGCAAATGAAACGAGCATATGTAGTAGATGCTGCACGTACAGCAGTAGGTAAATTTGGAGGTACGCTAGCCTCCGTGCGTCCTGATGATCTGGGAGCTGAGGTGATAAAAGCGTTGGTAAAACGTAATCCTTCTATAGATATCAATGAGATTGAAGATGTGATCTTTGGTGCTGCTAATCAAGCAGGAGAGGATAATAGGAATGTAGCACGTATGAGTTTGCTTATGGCTGGTTTGCCTGTTACTGTGCCAGGTCTTACGATTAATAGACTGTGTGCTAGCAGCCTGCAAGCCATTGCAGATGTATCTAAGAATATAGCTGTGGGACATGGAGACATGTTTATAGCAGGAGGAGTAGACAGCATGACGCGGGCCCCTTTTGTGATCCCAAAGGCAGAAGCTGCCTACAGTAGAAGCAATAAAGTGTACGATACCTCTATAGGTTGGAGGTTTATTAATCCAAAGCTATCGGAGATGTACTTTCCTTTTCCAATGGGTGAAACTGCCGAGAATCTGGTAGAGAAATACGGAATCACACGAGAAGAGCAAGATATATTTGCTCATAACACGCAGCAGAAATATCAGAATGCTCTAGAGGCAGGTAAGTTTGCAGATGAAATAATTTCTATAAATATACCCCAACGAAAAGGTAACGATATCATATTTGCTCAAGATGAGCATCCCAGATTGAGTAGTATCGATAAACTGGGTAGTCTGAATGCAGCATTTAGAAAAGGTGGCACGGTGACCGCAGGTAATTCTAGTGGTGTGAATGATGGAGCTGCTGGACTACTAATAGTGAGTGAAGAAGCACTGAAGAGATACAACCTAGAACCTATAGCAGAAGTAGTAAGTAGTGCAGCTGCTGGGGTATCCCCAGAAATAATGGGAATAGGACCAGTACCTGCTACGCAGAAAGCATTGAAGCGTGCAGGAATAGGAGTGAAGGATTTGGATTTGATTGAACTTAATGAAGCTTTTGCTGCACAAGCAATAGCCTGTATAAGAGATTTAGATCTTAATCCTGATATAGTAAATGTGAATGGAGGCTCAATAGCTATAGGTCATCCACTTGGGGCATCGGGTGCTAGAATTACCAATACATTATTGCACGAGCTTAAAAACAGACCATCTGCTAAGTATGCACTTGCTACTATGTGTATAGGAGTTGGGCAAGGAGTTGCAGTCGTATTTAAAAAATGTTAGAAATTAAATAAAAGACCAACAAAAAAGGCGACCCATAGGTCGCCTTTTTTGTATCATAAATGTTATTTTAGTACTCCCAAAGGTCGTGTTCTAAAATGAATAAGTCATTTTTGATTTTATCACTTTCAAGTAATGCTTCTACACCGTCATCTTTGAATTCGTCAAACATTGCTATGTCAAGATCGTAACTATTATTTTCCTTTACAATGTAACTGCTGAATTGTCTCATTTGAAACCAATGATCAAAACTCAATCGGGCCGCATCATTCTTTGCGTTAAAGACTTCTTCTTGAGCAAGTTTGTCTCTAAGGTCATCCATTTTTAACCAAAACAATGGAACTTCTCCTAACTCTATACCAGACTCAGTTAAGGGTTTGATAAGTGGAGCTATAGCGATTATTCTTGCTCTAAAGTCAGAATAATTGAAGTCAAAGATCCAATCTTCCATAATTCTATACTTAACTATTTTACTTGGCTCGTAAGTCTCAGAAACAGTTGTAGGAATAAGGTCGTATGGATCGTCTGGATTATCAGGATTTGGGATATAGACTGTGGTTTCAATACTTATCTCCTTGTTTATGTCCTCTGGAGTTTTGATAGAAGTAAGTGAGTCATTTGCATACGCAGTAAGTTCACCATTCATAGCAGCATCCCATATAATTCTATAGAATGGATTACGAGGCCAATGCATCACCTTGTTTTGTTTCTCACGTACATCTATTACACGGTGTACCCGCTTACTCCATTTTACATTAGCTTCTCTAATATAACGATATGGGACAGCTTTACGCTCTTTTACAGCGGTGTGAGGATATGTAAAATCCTCAAATTTACTCACTTGAGCATTGGCTGCTGTCGCTGCAATAAGCAAGGTTGTGATAATAACAAGTGTTTTATTCATATCTCTATGTCTTTTCTATCTAATACGCAAAAATAACGAATTATTATTCAATAAATTATCTTATTGTTATGATTATTGGGCTCAGGTTAGCAGTGAAGCCATACTTAGCTTCCTGTGCACGAATACCTTCTATCAATATTCTATCACCTGTAGATGCAGAACGTATCAGTCCTTGCATTTGAGCGGTAAGTACTCCACTACTAGAAGATGTCATAACTGGTGGTCTTCTGTTGTAAGCCATTATCAGTTTAAAACCAGTAACTCTATAGTTTAGATTATAAGCAAAACCTGCACCCATAGAAGCTAGTATAGAAGTTTGTGCTTGTATGGAAGCTTTACCTTTAGGCAAACCATCATTTGGTATACCGCCTAATTGAGCAGTAGGTTGCGGTAAACTTCTAACTCTAAATTTTTGTGATCCAACAGTTCTTGTCTTACCATCTTTCGTGATAGAAGCAGTAATAGTGACTTCTTTACTTGTACTACTTGGCACTTTTGCATTGTATAGTCCTCCACCTTGTGAGGTTAAGTTTAGACCCGGTGCAGATATTTGGACATCACTTGCACTGAATCCTGGTACAGATATAGACATTGGATTGTCTATGCCTTTATACAATAAGTTCATTTCCGTAGCAGCAATAGTAGCTGCAGGCTTGAATACTTGGTACTCGTCTTCAAATGCGAACTCTTGTAACCCTTCAGGTCCTTGTATTGCTATTTTACCACTAAAAGTTTTAATACCTACTCCACTTGCTGGCGTTGAGAATTTACCTACACCACCTTCTACGTTGATTTTTCCTCCACCCACAAATACATCTGGATTTCCTTTAGAGTTAGAAGCTACTAGTAAAATATCTGCTTCGTAGTTTTCACCCTCCATTACGTAATTAGACCTTGCTAGAACTTTGGCTTCAAGCTTATCAAATTTGTAATCTGTTGCGTCTACTCTAGATGCTAATTTGTCTAAAATATCTGCTTCTAAAGTTTTAGCATCATTTATTATTCTAGAGAAAATCGCCATAATTCCTGCAGCAGGCACATGTACTAGGTTTTCATCTACCCACGTTGCTTTATTTACGCCGTCTGAACTTGGGTCTTTAGCCCATAATTGACAAGAAGCCAAGGCTTCTTTATAGACGGCATCAGTCTTAATATTGTAACCACTATCACTAGGATCAGGTTTTAAAATTGCAAGTAAAGCCTCTCTTGTTTTGTTGATTTGGGCTTGCAATTCAACTCCATGATTTTCGTTAGTCGCACCGAAATAGTTTGCGTGCTTCTCCATTTGATCTGCAGCTACCATTTCTCCTTCTTCAGTACGAGCATCAGCACCGCCATAAAGATCTGTAATGGTGCTTTGAATATTTTTCACGTAAGTAATAAACCCGTCAGCAATTTTTTGAGCTTCTAAAGCTCTATCCATATAAGGCTTAGTTTTCAGAGGTTTCTCCTCCATTTTTTTCTTTAATGCACCAAGAGTTGCTGTATTTTTAGCATCTATGTTTTTAGCTGCATTATTAAAACTTTTTTCAAATAAGTGAAAAGACTTTAGTATTTCCTTAGAAACGTTAAGGGCAAGAAGAGCCATGAGTACTAAGTACATCATGTTAATCATCTTCTGCCGTGGGGACATTTTTCCTCCAGCCATAATTATTTAATTTTTAATTAAGTTAAGTTTAAAGATTATGAATTAGGACGCATAGCATTCAACATACCACCATATATTTTATTCAAATTTTGTATGTTTTGATCAAAACTTACTAGGCTATCGTTTAGTGTAGCATTTATACTAGTAACTTTAATAGTTGTTTCTTTGAAGGATTCAGTAGTTTCTGTTAAACTCTCTAAAGCAGAAACAGCTCTTCCGTAAGAAGAATTCATCCCTCTTAATTGCTCATTTGCTTGTGTTACATTATCTGCATATTCTTTGGTAGCAACAGTTGCTCCAGATAAATCTGACATTGAACTAACGTTTGTAGAAAGAGACTTAAGACCTAAGCCTAGTCCTTCTATTAACTCAGGACCTATCTTAGCTTCAGATAACATTTTATCTAATTGCTGAGATACGGAATCACCTTGAGCTAAAGCATTATTTGGGCTTCCATCCCCTTCCATACCTGCTAATTCTGGGTATACAAGACTCCAATCCCATTCTTCGTGTATTGGTTCAAATGCTGAGATAGCAAATATAACGGCTTCAACACCCATACCTATAATTAGCATAATATCAGCACCGGGATAGTGTTGTATTTTAAAGAGAGCACCAAGTATAACTACTGCTGCACCTAGGCCATAAGCCTTAGCCATTACATTTTTACCTGTTTTTGATTCAAAGAAACTTGCCATAATTTTTTAGTTTTTAGTGTGTTGTTTAATTTTTTAAGTTGATGTTATATAAAATATTCGTCAAATATATAAACGTATTTGATGTTAGATTAGTATCGGAATGTCATATTATCCCGAAACTAACATTTTGATGTATTAAAATAAATATGTAGTGGAATTATCTACGGTCGTTTGCAGATCTACCAATGTAGCCTTGTACACATCTGAAACCAACATAAGATTTAGATGTATCCTGATACTCATAAGCACGAGAACCATTTTGGATGAAGTAAGCTACATCTTTCCAACTTCCTCCTCTTGTCACTTTTCTTTTCAATGTAAGTGGGCCATCATCGTCAGCTGTTACTTGATAGTCAGAGTTCATATCGTGTGTAAATTGATGACTTGATTCGTCATATGCAGATATAGTCCATTCAGAAACGTTACCCGCCATATTATACAAACCGTAATCATTTGGGAAATAAGAATCAGCTCTAACTGGGTAGAAACCTCCATCAGACATATAGTCACCTCTGCCTGGTTTAAAGTTAGCTAATAAACATCCTTTACTATTCCTAGTATACGGGCCACCCCAAGGATACATATTATGATCACGACCACCTCTTGCAGCATATTCCCACTCGAATTCTGTAGGTAGTCTCCAAACTTCTGTTGTCGGTCTTTCGATCGAATTCCAATATCTATTCATCCACTTTGTTCTCCAGTTACAGAAAGCATTTGCTTGGTGCCAGTTTATTCCTACTACAGGATAGTCATCATATTTGGGATGACTGTAGTATTGACGAGCCATAGGCTCGTTGTATGAGTATGTGAAATCTCTAATCCAAACTAAAGTGTCAGGATAAATAGGCTCTGTTTTCTTTACAAGAAAATCAGCTCTATTATTGTCTAGGTAATTTGCTGATGACGCTGCTCGCAAGTCTTCATATGTATAAGTGTAATCAAGCTTTCTAATATCCCATTCTTTTTTATGATCATATCTTTCACTTCCTTTGTAGTAATATCTATCTCCAGCCTCCTCATAGAAATCTTCTTCAAGAACTTCTTGTTCGTAGTCTAAAATTTCATAATCGTCATGCTCATCTTCTGCATCAAACTTATAATCTAACTCGTTTCTCATTACACTGTCTTTCACGTATGCTACAAATTGACGGTATTCGTTGTTAGTTATTTCTGTGTCGTCCATCCAAAATGCAACTACAGAAATTTGTTTGTTTGGAGCGATGTAGGTATGGAAAATATCCTCATCACTCTGTCCAGAATGGAACGTACCCGTAGGTATATAAACCGTCCCGTATGGTTGAGGATGAAACCAAGGACTTCTACCTTGAACCCCAATTAATTCTCCATTGTCACCTAATCCACATCCCATTAGAGAGAAGAAAGTGACCATCACAAGTGCCTTTACTATGTATTTCATATAAACGTTACTTTTTTAAAAGTTTGACAAATTAACATTAGAATGTTGAAAAAAACAATTAAATAAATTTCAATTTCCTGATTGATAACGTAATTGATTAGTTGTGTAGTATTTTAATTATGCTTTTTTTTGATTATAAGAATCTAACACTCTCTCTAATTAAGATAGGAGGATCCTTAACGACAATCGGAATGCAGTATCTTACAAATATCTCGTGAGTACCATTACTTACTTTCTGAACATTAGATAAAGTGATGTCATATGCATACCCAAATTTAATGTTACCCTTTTCGTAGCCCAGTAAAACAGAGAGTGCATCACTAGTTCCCCATTGTCTGAATGCTAAACCACCTCTGAAGGTTTTTGCAAAAAGTGTAGTAACGTTTAAATCTACTTGTGGTTTGTATGCCTTGCCTAGTAACCCATACTTAATAAGCACTGCTGGCTCTAGAACTAAGCCTCCTACTGGAACATCGGCACCTATGATAGTATAGTAGTGAGGAACGTACTGACGAGATAGTGTTGCCATGGGATTTAATAGTGTCGCCACTTGTACATCATACTTTGCCTGGTTGATATTCGTTATCGAAAACCCAACATAAAAATCTTTTATTTTAGTTCCTATTGATTGACGCTTATACATAGCACCAACACTTAGATCAAGTTTCATTGCATTACTGCCGCTGATTGGAATATTAGGGTCATTCAAATTTCTTGCTTTGTAGTTTGGCTTATCCCATCCCCACTGCTTAGTTCCTATGCCTAATCCTCCAGAGATCTCGTGAAAACCTCCTTGGAATTGTTGTCTGTAGTTTAAGTTAGCCCTTATGGCTGTAGATTTAGTAAAACCTATCTTATCGTCTATTACAGTAAGTCCAGCCCCAATGAACTTATCCATTTTAGTGCCAGAAATATTAAACACAGAGTTTACATTAAAATTGTAGGTAACGGGAGCTACATTTTGTATGGACCCACCTTCTACTCCGTTTGAACCACGAGCACCAGTAGCATCATCGTAATCTCTCCACTGATGGTGAGTAAGTCCACTAACACAGATTTCTCCATATTTATGGCCAGCAGCAGCTGGGTTATATGCTTGCATTACATCTTTAAAATGCGTGTAGTAAGGGTCTTGCTGTGCATAAGAATAGAATGCAAATAGAACTGCGACTACGGTTAGTATTTTTTTCATTAATCTATTTTCTTATTTAAAATATATTCCAACAGGTACAATATTAACGATTTTTTGACAACTGATATTGTCAATTTTACATTAGGATAAATTAATTAATGGCTGAGTGCACTTCTGCTATTAATTTATTAAGTCTTGATTTAGATGAATTTAGCAATGAGGCTGCTTTATCGTTGAGTTCAGCGGCAAAAGTATGATCAATCAAATCTCTTGTGTTAATTCTAATATTCATATACGCACCTTCTATTGCACAAATAGTGCACAGAGCCCCTACGCCAGCATCTGTAATAGAAGCAGCGTTACCATTTTTCAGCATTTCTTCTAATAAATCACAGTTTTTAAAAGCCGTCTCCATCACTTGATAGGGAACTTCTGCCGCATACTGACTTGCTTTTTCTATTGCGTCTATTCTTGCTTTTTTATCGTCGTCATTCTCTTTTGGCATTCTAATGGCGTCTATAATTCCATTGAAAGAGCGTGTATCCTCATCTACCAAGAAAAGAAGTTCTTTTCTTATTTTCTGGCCTTTTTCTGCCCATTCAGAGAAATAGTCTAGCTTATCTTCCCAGCCAGGCTTATTAGCAGACAGATTAGAAACCATAGTGCCTAGCGAAGTGCCTAGAGCCCCCACATAAGCAGAAATACTGCCTCCCCCTGGAGCCATACTCTCAGATGCGGTTTCTGTAGTCAGGTCCTTAGCTGAAAGAGAAATGAGGGGTTCACTGCTTGCATCTTGTAGTTGGTATTCTATTATCTTCTTTTGTGGATCAAAAGGAGCTAACTCATCAAGACCGAGAGATTTGATGGCGATATGGATAAGTTCCGCATCATCTACACCCGCAGAGCGTTCTTGTTTTTTTAGAAAATGTTTCCCCGCATCTAGCATAGCTTGCAAGGGGATTAACCCAACTAGCTCACTGCCTGTTATTCTTACCCCTCGCTCTATGCAGCTTTCTCTTACCGCATCAAAGAAAATATGGATGGGCGTTTCATTAAAATTAGTGAGATTAGCACTTACCTGAGCTACGTTATACTCATCTATAAACCATCCTACGGCTTGTACAGACTTACATTTTCCGGGTACTCGTACGGATTCACCATTTTCATCAGTTATTATTTTTCCATTAAAAGGGTTTCCTTCTCTTAATACTCTACCCGTTTCTCTAACGTCGAAGGCTATTCTATTGGCTATACGAGTAGATTTAGTGTTTAGGTTTATGTTATAAGCTATCAAGAAGTCTCTAGCACCTATCACTGTAGCACCACTTCGGGCACTGTATTCTGCTGGTCCAAAATCAGGTTTCCATTCGGGTAGTTTTATTTTAGTAAAAAAGCCTTCGTACTCACCACCTCTTATAATAGATAATACGTTTCTTTTTGTATTGGGTTGAGATGCACCGTATAGGTAGGTAGGGATGTGCGTATTTTCTCCTACTCTTTCAGCCAGTTTCACTGCCCACTCAGAGGTTTCTTCCATAGTAATATTAGCCACAGGAATAAGCGGACATACATCTGTAGCTCCCATTCTGGCGTGTTCACCCGTCTGCTTGCTCATATCTATGAGTTCGCCAGCTTTTACTATCGCTTTATAAGCAGCTTCTATGACAGCTTGCGGAGTACCTACAAAAGTGACTACAGTTCTATTGGTAGCAGCTCCGGGATCTACATCTAGCAGTTTTACGCCATCTACGCTTTCTATTTCATTGGTTATCTGTTTAATAATAGAAAGGTCACGGCCTTCACTAAAATTGGGTACGCATTCTATAAGCTGTTGATTCATGTGCTGTGTCTAAATTCTAGGCAAAAATAGAATTCCATCTAAATAAATAGCCCTATGCAAAGGATACAAAATATATTTGCCACGCAAAGTGAGATACGCATTAGAGTTAGCATATAAAGGAACCAACTACAGAGGGTGGCAATCGCAGCTAAATGGGAAAACCTTACAAGAGGTGATAGAGGCAGAGCTGGGTAGGCTGTACCAAACCAAGATTGCCATAATGGGCTGTGGTAGAACAGATGCTGAAGTGCATGCTTCTTACTTTGTAGCTCACTTTGAAGCTTTTCAAGAGCTGCCGCATCGCTTTTTATTTAGGCTAAATCAAATGCTGCCTGAAGATATTGCGATTTACCGTGTTTTGGAGGTAACAGATAAATTTCATGCTAGATTTTCTGCTACGTATCGTAAATACATTTACAAAACGACTTTTGTGAAGAATCCATTTGATGTAGATGGGATGCTTTTTTTGTATCAGACACCAGATATTGAACTCATGAACCAAGCGTGTGCAATCTTGTTACAACATACAGACTTTGGAGCTTTTTGTAAGAGTACTGCTGATAACAAAACGACTATCTGTAATCTAATGGAGGCAGAGTGGAAGACGGAAGATGGTAGCTTGGTGTTTCATGTAACAGCAAATAGATTTTTACGAAATATGGTACGAGCATTAGTCGGCACATTATTAGACATAGGAAATGGCAACACAAGGATAGAAGATTTAGAAGGAATAATAAAAAGTGGAGAGCGAAGTAGAAGTGGCAAAAGCGTAGCTGCTAAAGGACTTTACTTAGCAGATATAGGATATAATTGGGATGAGTACAGAAAGTAGAAAAGGAGGAGCCGCATTAGATTTTGAAATAATAGCTCGGATTATCCGACTAGCTAGGCCGTATAAAAAAGTGCTCTGGACTTCTGTGGGTCTTACACTAGCCCTCACCATACTAGCCCCGATCAAGCCTGTTTTGGTGCAATACACTATAGATAATTATATAGCTGTAGGTGATAAAAACGGAATAGTTCTTTTCACGGGGTTGATCTTAGTGCAAATTCTACTGCATTCCGCTATCGTTTTTATGCATACCTATACTACTAATTTACTTGGACAAAATGTTATAAAAGATTTAAGAATGCGGGTTTATAACCATATTCTTTCTATGAATAGCTCCTTCTTTGACAAGAGTAAAGTAGGCAGATTGGTCACAAGGTCGGTATCTGATGTAGAGACAGTTTCTAATTTCTTTTCTCAGGGTTTTATTTCTATAATTGGAGATTTAGCACAGATAGTAGTAGTACTAGGAGTAATGTTATACTACAGTTGGCAGCTTACATTAATCTCATTGCTGGTACTTCCTATTCTTTTGGTTTCGTCAGAACTTTTCAGAAGAGGCGTGCGTAAATCTTTTCAGAAAGTACGCTTACAAGTTTCTAAGCTCAATTCGTTTGTGCAAGAGCAAATAGTAGGAATGGAAGTAGTACAGGTCTTTGGCAAGCAAGAGCAAGAATTTAATAAGTTCGAGAAAATAAATCGCGGGCATCTAGATGCATACAAGCAGTCCATATTCTACTACGGGGTATATTTTGCTATTGTAGAGATACTTACAAGCTCGGCACTAGCTTTAATAGTGTGGTACGGTGTAGGGGCAGAAGTGAGTATCGGGCTAATTACATCTTTTATTCTTTTCATCAATATGATTTTTAGACCTATTCGTTTTATAGCTGATAGGTATAATACTATGCAAATGGGTGTAGTAAGTAGTGAGCGAATATTTGCTCTACTAGATGATACTACAGAAAAAGAAGTACAAGGAACTAAACACATCAAAGAATTGAAGGGAAATATCGTTTTCAATAAGGTTTGGTTTGCCTACATAGAAGAAGATTACGTACTCAAGGATATTAGTTTTAACCTAGAGGCTGGCAAAAGTATGGCCATAGTAGGAGCTACTGGAGCAGGTAAGTCTAGTATCATAAACCTGATAACAAGACTGTATGTCATACAAAAAGGCGAGATATTGGTAGATGGTATAAATGTGAATGACATAACTACGCATAGCCTCAGAAAAGAAATAGGTGTAGTGCTTCAAGATGTCTTCCTATTTGCAGGGACTATAGCCGAAAACGTAAATCTAAAAAATCAGGAAATAACTCAAGCTAAGTTAGAGGCCGCTGCCGATTCTATTAATGCAAGTGATTTTATAGAATCGTTAGATAAAGGGTGGGAGTATGAGGTAATGGAGCGAGGTAGTTCCCTTTCTGTAGGGCAAAGACAATTGATTAGCTTTATACGAGCCATGGCTGCAGACCCCAGTGTATTGATACTAGATGAAGCCACTTCTAGTGTAGATTCTGAAACCGAAGAACTAATACAAGCAGCTACCCAGAAGCTAATGAAGGGACGTACCTCCATAGTGATAGCCCACAGACTCTCTACTGTGAAAGAAGCAGATACTATTTTAGTACTAGATAAAGGTAGAGTGGTAGAGCAAGGAACCCACGAAGAATTGCTTGCCAAAGAAGGAGCATATAATGAGTTATTTCAAAAGCAGTTTGAGCTTGCTTAGCAACATATTTTTGGCAAGGTGTGGAGAGCTTCGGTGTTTAAATATCCACATCATTGGTAAAGTATGGTAGTCGTTCTATTTTTGACCCTTCATAAGTAAGAATGGCAAGAGTCGTATCAGGTATAAGACCCACAGGAAAGTTGCATCTAGGTAACTATTTTGGTGCGGTAAAAAACTTTCTAAAAATGCAAGAAGAGCATGAGTGCTTTTTTTTCATAGCTGATATACATTCGCTTACCACACATCCTACTCCAGGAGATTTACATGCTAACGTACATCAAGTATTGGCAGAGCACCTAGCTATGGGAGTAGATCCTGAAAAATGTGCACTATTCGTACAGAGTGACGTGCCCGCGATAAGCGAGCTATATACCTATATGAATATGAATGCATATATGGGCGAGCTAGAGCGTAGTACTTCTTTCAAGGATAAGATTAGAACTCAAAAGGATAATGTAAACGCGGGTTTACTTACCTATCCTGTGCTTATGGCAGTAGATATACTTGTACATCATGCAGAGATGGTTCCCGTAGGCAAAGACCAACAGCAGCATCTAGAGATGACACGCACCTTTGCAAATAGATTTAATCATATGTACGGCCAAGATTATTTCAAAGAACCACAAGCCTACAGTGGAGGTGGAGACTTGGTAAAAGTGCCAGGACTTACTGCACAAGGCAAGATGAGTAAAAGTAGCGGAGACGCAGATACTATCATGTTCGACGAGGAGGAGAAAGGACTGAGAAAGAAAATAATGCGTGCAGTTACAGATAATGGACCTACAGAACCGGGACAACCCAAAAGTGAAGGACTTCAAAACCTTTTCGATATTATGGGGTTGGTTTCAGAAAGTAGTACCATAGCTCATTTTGAAGCTCTGCACCAAGATGCCACTATACGTTATGGGGATCTTAAAAAACAACTAGCAGAGGATGTAGTGACATTTGTTTCGCCTATCAAAGAAAGGATAGATCACTACAAACAAGATACAGCAGCATTGGCAAAAGCAGCTAAAATAGGAGCGGAGAAAGCCAACGACAGTGCCGAAAAGACATTGAAAGAAGTACGAGAAATAATAGGCTTCAAAAAATTTTACTAAAACATTAAACTAAATAAATCAAAAGAGATGCATATAGCCATAGCCGGAAACATTGGGTCAGGGAAAACCACACTAACCAAATTATTATCAAAACATTACGATTGGGAACCACATTACGAGGCGATGGATGATAATCCATACATTACAGATTTTTATGATGATATGATGCGTTGGTCGTTCAACTTGCAAATTTATTTTCTGCATACTCGCTTTAGTAGCTTGTTACAGGTCAAGGCTAATCCCAAGACCATAATACAAGATAGAACCATCTACGAAGATGCTTACATCTTCGCACCTAACTTACATGCTATGGGGCTTATGAGTACGCGTGATTTTGATACATACCAAGCTCTATTTACAAATATTAAATCTTCTATAAATGCTCCAGATCTTATGATTTACCTTAGAAGTAGCATAGGTAACATAGTAAGCCAAATACAGAAGCGTGGTAGAGAGTATGAAGATTCTATACGACTAGACTATCTCAAAAGGCTAAACGAGCGTTACGAGGCTTGGATAAGCACGTATAAAGATGGTAATCTGCTTATTATAGATGTAGATGATATTGATTTCGAAAATAATCCGGAGCACTTAGGTGCCATCATTAGTAAGATAGATGCTAAGATAAACGGGTTGTTTTAATTCACCACCTCTATCTTTTCACTGCCTGTGTTGCCATCTTGGTCTGTAAGTGTGATGATGTAGGTGCCGTTAGCAAACTCAAGTTCAAACTCAAATATCAAACTCAAGTTTTGGGTAGTGCCATAGATTAGCTTGCCGTTTAGGTCAGTAACTTGTATTCTATATTCACCACTTTTTGGTACTTCTATGCTGACATTTCCATTACTCGGATTCGGATAAAGTCTAAAATCTAATGTCTCATATCTATGGTCTAAAGTAGCAAACCCAACATTGAGACTATCACTCAACTCACTCTCGCATCCAAATTCACTTACCAGTTGCACTTGCCAATATCCGTTGCTATCAGGATCAAGTCTACGAACTGAAGTCTCAAATTTTGCTTCTCCATTTCTATACCACCTGTAG